>DUFB01000063.1 GCA_011192005.1 Dehalococcoidia bacterium | reverse complement strand
TGCTGGCCATGATGCCGCTGATAGGCCCCGACGTCATGTTTATCACCGCCTTCCAGGGCTTATCACGTGGGACGATGGCGCTGGTACTTTCCCTGGTGCGCCAGTTCATCGTGTTCGTGCCGATACTATATCTTCTTTCTTACCTGTTCGGCCTGAACGGCGTCTGGTATTCACTACCAACCTCGGATATAGTGGGCTTCCTAGTGGCGTACGCTTTTATCTACGCGGAATACCGGCGGCAGAAAAAACTGGGTAACTGGAAGGATATTCCGGTGAGTACAGCGTGATACAGCTATCCTATTGACAGGACATAAAGTGAGGACTATACTCTCACCAGGATGTATAACGTATGCACTTATAAAAGCAACATGCCAGCGTATGTTTTACGCCGTGTTCTGGTGGCGGTGATAGCATTTTTTGTTATCTCGCTATTAATCTTTTATAGTTTCCATCACGAACAACCTCGTCTTCTCCCTTACATCGGCTTGCCACAGGCTGAAGAGGATCGATTAGCGGAACTGCTTGATATAGATACCTCCCCTTTTATCATAAGATACGTTAAGTATATGGGACATTTTTTCACCGGTGACTGGGGCGAGAGCCTGATGGGCGAATCATACTATGCCGAATAACCTCTCCGCATTCTTGGTGGTTGCCGCCGCCAACTCTGCCTCACTCAGGCCTTTCAGTTCCGCAGTTATCTTAAGTGAGCGCCGCACGTACGCCGGGCTGGCTACAAACTCATGGTCGCTGCCGCGTCCGTAGGTCACCGGGCTGTCGGTCTCCAGTAGTAACTGACTTAACGGTGCTTCCTTGACCGCCCGCCGGTGCTCCTCGTGGTATTCCACGGCCGGTGTCACCGAGATATAGTAGCCGTGCTCGATGATGTCCCGCAGCACGCTCGAGGTGCCGGTGTACCAGTGGAAAACCGCTTTCTCCAGCCCGGCATGGTAGACGGCATCGTAAGCGTCCCGCCAGGCGTAACGCGAGTGAATCAAAACGGGTTTATCATGCGCGGCGGCTAATTTACACAGTTCATCCAGTACTGTTTTTTGCAGGTCTTTGCTTGACGCTACCCTGACCCGCTTGTGATAGTCCAGTCCTATCTCGCCCACCCCAACCACCTTATCGATATTAGCGGCGATGAACTCCAGGTTCGCGTCTATCCCATCCTCCTTGATATACCAGGGGTGCCAGCCCAGCGCCGGAAATATAAAACCTAGATGAAGATTCGCTATTTCCAGGACCCGCTGGTTCGAAGATAAATCCGAACCGACGGCGATAATAGCGACGAGACCGGCTTCTTTGGCCTCGATTATCTGTTCGTCGAGGACTTCTATCTCGTCGAGATGGGCGTGAGTATCGATAAGGTGAAGCATGATTACCCTAAGCTACCACCGGCGAGGGGCTTTCCTGGAAGGGGTGCGTGCGCAGCACCAGCGAGTACAGGAAGGGATACGCCGACTTGAGATGCTGGACGTAGTCGAGCCACTCGCTGGCAAGGTGGTCGTACATGCGCTCGATATCAACCGCCAGGTGCTGCAGGTCGCTCTCGGGGATGTCCGTAAGCGACTTCCTTGCCTGGAGTTCCTCATCGAGGTGGGTGGTCGCCCAGAGCAGGTCGGTAAAGCGGTCGTGCTCGAGCAGGTTGGGATTTTCCAGCAGCGTCAGCAGGTAAAGCCGCTTCTCCTGAAGATATTTCTTCAACTCCCCGAGGTCGCAGGCATGGATATCCACGTCGGCTTTCAGATTATAGGCATAGGCGGAAGCCTTTTTAAAATCCTTTTCCGCCCAATCGCTGGCGATATTCAGGTTTCGGGATATTTCCTCGCGATTTTTGAAGTACTTCAAGAGGTCAGCAAGCAGGTAATTACCCACCTCGCTGTAAAAAGCCCCGATAACCATGTTGAGTTTATACAGTATGGCCTGCTTCTCACGGCGCGTCAGGATACGCTCGATGACGATGACCACCAGGAACACTTCGAGAGGGAGAAAAGCGAAATCATGCAGCATGAATATGAAAATATGGTGGGAATCATGGAATATCAGGTAGTGTATACCGTAAAGCAGCGCCGAGACGGCGATAAAACCGGCCGCTGCAATGAGAAAGATACGATAACCTTTCATCTGGCACCCCCGGGAAAAAGATAACTCTGTTTTTATACTAACATATCCGCAGAAAGGTTTTAACCTCGGACTGGATTTTTATACGGGATATGATATTATACTAATTTAACACGACAATCCCTGTAGAGGAGGAGGCAATGGAAAAGTCAATTATTATCATAGGCGGAGGGCTGACCGGGCTGGCGGCCGGCTGCTACGGGCGGATGAACGGCTACAAAACATCTATCTTCGAGATGCACAAAATGGCCGGCGGAGTTTGTACGGCTTGGAAACGCAAGGGATACACCATCGACGGGGCGATGAACTGGCTGGGTGGTACCAAGCCGGGAACAAGCTTTTTCAAATTCTGGGAAGAACTCGGCGCTGCGCCAAACTGGAAAATTTATAACCACGACCTGTATTCAGTTTATGAAGATATAGACGGCAGAGCCTTTAATATTTATTGCGATGCCGACCGCTTCGAGCAATACCTGCTGGAGATAGCCCCGGAAGATGAAGCGGTTATCAAAGAATTTACCAAGGGAATACGCGATTTTTCCCGCTTCGACATGCCCGTGGAAAAACCCGCCGAACTCAACAACTGGGTCGATAAAATCAAAGCGGCCAAGATGCTTCCCATGTTAATGCTCATGAAGAAATGGATGAAGGTATCCGTTGGCGACTTCGCGAAACGCATGAAAAACCCCTATCTCCGCCAGACGCTGACGTCCGCTTTCGGCGGCGAGCAATGGCCCATGATGATGATTTTCTGGATGCTCGGTCTTCAGCATAACAAGGGAGCCGGATATGTCATCGGCGGAGCCCTAGAACTGGTACGCTTCCTCGAAGAACGTTACCGCGCCCTGGGGGGAGAAATCCACTTCAAGGCAAGGGTGGAGAAAATACTGGTGGAAAACGACCAGGCGGTAGGTATAAAACTGGCCGACGGTACGGAACACCGCGCCGACTGGGTTATCTCCGCCGCCGACGGTCGCACGACGATATTCGATTTGCTCGATGGGAAGTATATCGACGACACAATCAAAAACCGGTACGATAATCGCGATATCTTCGAGCCGCTGATATACGTGGGGCTGGGTATAAACCGCAAGTTCGACGACGTTCCCGCCGCCATCGACGGGTTGAGCTTCCCGTTTGAGAAACCCATCATCATCGCCGGCAAGGAACAGAAGAGAATGAGCCTACTCGTCTACAATTTCGACCCCACCCTGTCGCCGGAGGGCAAGAACGTGGCCCACGTCGCTTACGGTACCGATTATGACTACTGGGAAGAATTATACAAAGACCCGGAAAAATATAAAGCCGAAAAAGAACGGATTGCCGACGAGGTGGTCGACAGGCTGAACCGGCGTTTTCCGGGTATCGCCGAGCAGGTAGAGATGCGCGATGTCGCGACCCCGATGACCTGGGTACGCTACACTGGCAACTGGCGGGGCAGTTACGAGGGATGGATGTTCAGCGCCGAGTCTTTTACCGGATCCATACGTAAAACGCTCCCCGGGCTGGATAACTTCTACATGGCGGGGCAGTGGGTCAACCCGGGTGGTGGCATGCCCACGGCGGCACTGTCCGGCAACCACACGATACAGCTTATCTGTAAAAGAGATAATAAGAAATTTATTACTACCAGATCGTGACGATACAGGCGAAAGTTGCCAATACAGGCACGTTTGTTGTTCAATAGAGCGTGACCAGTATTATCATGTTCACCGGCAAGGGCGGGGTGGGCAAGACGACCTGCGCCGCCGCCACCGCGCTCCATCACGCCTCCCGCGGCGAGCCCACCCTGGCTATCTCCACCGACGCCACACCGTCGCTGACGCACATCTTCGAGTCGGAAGACGACAACGTCCCACCTTCCCTGTCAATCATCGAAATCGGCGAGAGGGAAGTCAGGCAGATGTGGGACGCCAAATTCGGGCGGGAAGTGTACGAGGTTTTCTCGGCGTTTGTGGATATCAGTTACGAAGAGTTCGTGGAGTTCATCACCTCGGTGCTGCCGGGACTGGGCGAGGAGTTCATGCTCGATTACATCCGGGAAAAATCCCTCGCCGGTACTTACCAGAATATAATCTGGGACACGGCGCCGCTGGGGCAGACGCTCTCGCTGCTGGAAATGCCCGCACTGCTGGGCGAGCACCTGAGAATGGCACCCCGCGTATACTCCAGGCTCAAGCTGGGCAGGCATAGCCGGGAACCGGTGCTGGATATCCTCAAGCGGTGGGAAATGCTCTCGGCAACGAACGTGGACTTCCTGCGGAACGAAGTTCATTTCACCATGGTAACCATCCCCGAAGCCCTGGCGGTGGCGCAGCTGGAAAGCGTTTTCCAGGAACTGGGCAGGTACGGTCTGGCCGTTAAACGGATAATCGTGAACAACGTAGTAATGAGTCCGGACTCCGAATTTTTGAGGACGAAAGCGAGACAGCAGGAACAATACCTGAAGCATATCCGGGCAAAATATGGTAACCTGATGATAATCGAACTGCCGATGTTTCCGCAGGAGGTCAGGGGACCTCAAAAACTGGGGGAAGTGCAAAAAATACTTATCCAAGGAGGTTTATAAAGATGGCCGATACCAAATACGGGAGGTACGTGGTCAGGCACCCCGTACAAATAGGGGGATTCGGGCCCGAGTTTATCTACACGGGCGAAAAAGATTATAAGTCCAATTTTACAATGATGTTCCTGCGCATCACCGAACCCACGCTGATGGAAGAATATGCCCACTCGCACGACTTCGATATGTACCTAGTCTTCATGGCTCTCGACCCGGACGATATGGACGACCTGCATGCGGATATCGAGATAGGACTGGGCGAAGAGAGGGAGATACATAAAATCACCCACACCACAAGCGTCTACATCCCCGCGGGGATGATTCACTGTCCGCTGGAGTTCAAGAGGGTGGACAAGCCGATTTTACTCGTGCACTGCACGCTGGCGTCGAAATACGTCAAGGAAGAGGATAAAATAATCAAGGATTAGTGATGCGCATTTGCGCAATAGCGTACGATTAGATTTACGGGTGATATTTCCGTACTATTTTAAAAACCGTTGATACTAAGGATAATAAGACCTATACCCAAAAACAGGAAGGTCATGGGGCAGGGTACCGGCCAATCCTTAACAGGGTTAGGTTTTTTAGTAATCATCAGATAAACGTCATAGAGCGCCAAAAGTCCGGCAATCAGCAGAAAGACACAGGCAGTAGTGTACATATTAGTCCCTCCTATCAAATGACCCGCTCGGGTAAATATTAGAGCTATAATAGAATAACACTACGATATATGTCAAGAAGTTAGTAGATTATAAGCTCCAGGGCTCTCTCCGGTATCCCGCGCACCGTATCCCCGCCGCCGTCAAGCCGTACGTCATAGCAGTAAGTATCCTCGAACTTCAGGGTCTTTTCCCAGACTTCATCCCCGGATACGTAATACCATTTTACGACCTCTCCCGTTTTCCCCACCCATTCATTCACGCGCTGGTCCGGGCGTCCGAAGCCGTCGATTAGAGTTATAATTCTGACCTTTTGACCGGTCGCATATCGGGGATTTTGCATATCAGTATTGTAAATAGTGTAATATTTTGTTACACATAGTTCAACTGAGAGTTACCCCTTAACCACGGCTATCGGGCGGGTACGGGCTACTTTCCGGGAAATACCGGCGCCGTGGGCGACATCGACAACCATCTCCACGTCCTTGTAAGCCTGCGGGGCTTCCTCGGCAAGACCGGACATGCTCCCCGCCCGCACGGCGATGCCGCGCGACTCCAGGTCGTGTAATACATCCCTGCCGCTGAGTCGCTTCTTCATCGCCGAGCGACTCTGCATGCGGCCGGCGCCGTGACAGGTGGAGCCGAAGGTCTCACGCATCGCCTGTTCCGTGCCCGCCAGTATATAGGACATCCTGCCCATATCGCCGGGAATGAGTATCGGCTGCCCCATCGACCGGTATTTGGCGGGAACATCAGCGTGGCCCGGCGGGAAAGCGCGCGTGGCCCCCTTGCGGTGCACGCAGAGCGACTCTTTCCTGTCGTCTATCTCGTGCTCTTCAATCTTGGCGATATTGTGGGTGACATCGTAGATAAGCTCCAGTCCCGCTTCTTTCTCGCCGACACCCATCACGCGGCAGAAAGCTTCGCGCACCCAGTGCATGATGCACTGCCGGTTGGCCCAGGCGTAGTTGGCGGCGCCGCGCATGGCACTCAGGTAATGCTTGCCCTCGGGCGAGTTCACCGGAGCGCAGGCAAGCTGGCGGTCGGGCACCTGGATGCCGTACTTCTGCATCGCCCGCATCATCTCCTTGATATAGTCGTCCGCCACTTGGTGTCCCAGTCCGCGTGACCCGCAGTGAACGTACAGCACTATCTGCCCTATATCGTCAATTCCCATTGTTTTGGCTATGTCTTTCTCGTATATTTCGTCGATAACGCCGACTTCCAGGAAGTGATTCCCTGAGCCCAGCGTGCCCACCTGTGGTGTACCGCGCTCCTTGGCACGGGCGCTGACGTAGTCGGGGCTGACATCCTTCATCTCACCATTTTCCTCAGTGGTATCGATGTCTTCCGGCCGACCATAACCCTTCTCCACCGCCCACCGCGAGCCTTTCCTGAGTACTTCGTTAATTTCTCCGGGGTGCAGCTTGATTCTACCTTTTGAGCCCACACCGGAGGGCACGGCGAGGAAAAGAGCGTCGATAAGCTCCTTAATCTTCGGCTTGACTTCATCACGGGTCAGGTTGGTGCGCATGATGCGTACCCCGCAATTGATATCGAAGCCGACACCCCCCGGTGAAACGACACCATCACTGACCCGCATCGCCGCCACGCCACCGATAGCGAACCCATAACCCCAGTGGATATCAGGCATGGCCAGGGAGTAACGCACAATGCCGGGCAGAAAGGCGACGTTGGCGACCTGCTCGGGCGCCTGGTCGGCGATAATCTGCTGTAGCATGCCCTCGCTGGCGTAGATCAGCCCGGGTACACGCATGCCTGACTTGTAGTCCTTCGGAATACGCCAGCGGAAATCGTCTACTTTCTGTAGTTTACTACTCCATTCGGGCACAACCGCACCTCCTAAACATCGAAGATCACCCTGACCGTATTCATTTCTTTATTTACTTCCAGCTGGTGATAGGTAGCCGACTTCACCCCCATCCTGAGGCTGTGCCGGGTCGAATCGTACTGCTCACCGTAACATGTTGCCGCCAGACGGGTGTCCTCAAAATCCATTATATCGAATCGCCTGAAAAGAAGCATATCAACATCGAAGTAGTAGAGCAGGCTGTTGAGCCACTCGAAGAGCAGCCCCTCGATGTCATCGGCTTTTACCTCGACGTGCCGCGACTCCTTTTCACACACGTTTTTAAGCTCGGCCACCAAGGAAAACATGCCCAAGGCGGCATTGGCGAAAGCCTCCGCCAGCGTCACGCCGCGGGCTTTCAGGCCGATATCGGCGGTATGTTCTATCAGCTCGTACTTTTTCATCACGTGCATAAATTATTATATCCCAGTCCCATAAAGTATGCTATAATCTTTCTGGTATGACAGAGTCCTATTCCAGCCTAATTAATGCGATTTTAAAACATACCAGCAAACCTCCGTTATACGAGCCGGGCGAGCCACGCTTCTGGGACGACCCCCACATCTCCAAGGGAATGCTGGAGGCGCACCTGAACCCGGACAACGACGCCGCCAGCCGGAAACATGCCAGCATCGACAGGGAAGTTGAACACCTGGTCACGGCGGGTTTTATCAAACCGGGAGACCGGGTCCTCGACCTGGGCTGTGGACCGGGGCTCTATTCCAATCGGCTGGCTTCCCGGGGTGTGAAGGTAACCGGCATTGACATCTCCGAGCGCTCGTTAAATTACGCAATTGCGCAATCGAAAGAAAAAGGACTCGATACGGAGTTCTGCCGGGTTAATTTTTTTGACCTCGACTATCAGAATGAGTTCGACGTCGTCATCCAGACTCACGGCGAATTGAATACTTTCCGGGATGATAGTAGAGATGAATTATTTGCTATATTACACCGGGCTCTTAAACCGGGAGGCTTGCTCATCTTCGACGTAACGACCCGCAACACGAGAATGAAGCACGGCGAGAAGAATGACTGGTACGCCAGCGAAGGCGGCTTCTGGCGACCGGGCAAGCACCTGGTACTGACGCAGGGCTACGACTACCCTGAAGATAACGTCTGGCTGGACCAGTACATCATCATTGATAGTGATAATGTAAAGGTATATAATAACTGGTTTCACGACTACGACCTGGAAACAATCAGGCAGGTTTTACGAAAAGCCGGTTTTGAGGTAGTGCAGGCCTGGAATGACCTTGCCGGTACGCCCTATGAAGAAGGCGGGGACTGGATAGCTTTAGTTGGAAAGGTGATTTAATTATGGAACCACATCGCGAGTCTCTATGGAACATCGAGTTTAGCTGGATATTTTACACACTGGCCGCCCTTACCGTTTTGCTCATCATCTACGTGATCTACCGTCACTACAAACGGTGGAAGGTCGGGCAGTCCGCCGACAGGGGTAATCAACTGGGCAGGCGGTGCCTCGACTTTATCAACCTCGCAATTATCGAGGGCGTTTTCCACCGCAAGTTCTTCGGCGCCGACAGGAAAGACTGGCGTCTGCGGGAATTCTATCCCGGGCTGATACACTTCCTCATCTTCAGCGGCTTTATCATCCTTTTCCTGGCCACCGCCCTGGAGTTTATCAACCACTACATCGTCCACTTCCTCGAGGGGAACTCGTACCTGGCTTACTCGTTACTCTCCGATGTTTTCGGTATCTTCGTTATTATCGGCGTAATCCTTGCCCTGGTACGGCGATACGGCCAGAAACCGGAGAGACTCGACAACCGGCGTGACGACCTTGTCACGCTGGTACTGATATTGGTGGTAATCCTTACCGGTTTTATCCTCGAAGGATTCCGCATCGCCGCCACCGAACTAAAGACAAACCCCGGCTGGGCGGTATGGTCGCCGGGGGGCTATGTCTTCGCCAAGGCTTTCGAGGGCGCTTCCCAGGAAGCCCTGCTGGGCTGGCACGTGGCTATATGGTGGGTGCACGTTGTCGTGACGCTAGGATTCTTCATCTATGTCGCCTTGTTTAATTCCAAGCTCTTCCATGTTCTCTGGGACCCGGTAAATATCTTCTTCAGGAACCTGGGCGCGCGAGGAGCTTTAACACCCATTGATTTCGAGAAGACCGAGTTATTCGGCGTGAGTAAAGTGGAGGAGTTCAACTGGAAACAGCTGCTCGACCTGGACGCCTGCACCAGGTGCGGCCGCTGCCAGGACGCCTGCCCGGCTTACTTCAGCGGTAAAAACCTCAATCCCAAGCAGGTTATCCAAGACCTGAAAGACCACCTCTACGCCGTTTACCCGGGATTCTTTACACTGAAGCCGGCGGAGTCCCGACAGGAAATGATTGGCGAGGTCATCACCGAGGAAGTCATCTGGGACTGCACCACCTGCCGTGCCTGCCAGCAGGCCTGCCCGGTCTATATCGAGCACATCGACAAAATAGTCGACCTTCGCCGCAACCTAGCCATGGAGAAGAGCCAGTTTCCCGAGGCGGCTCAGGAAGCCCTCAAATGCCTCGGTACACGTATGCATCCCTACCGCGGCACGGTGGCCACGCGTACTACCTGGTGCGAGGACATAGATATAAAGGTGGTCTCCGATGACGCCGACATCGACATTCTCTACTGGGTGGGCTGCAGCGCCGCCCTCGACGACCGCAACATCAAGGTGGCGCAGGCCACGGCTAAGGTATTGAAGGCGGCGGGTGTCAACTTCGGGATTCTCGGCGATGAGGAGGCCTGTTGCGGCGACCCGGCCCGGCGCATGGGCGACGAATACCTCTTCCAGACCCTGTGCCAGCAGAACATCGAGATATTGAAGGGCTACGGCATCAAGAAAATCCTGACCACCTGTCCGCACTGCTTCAACAGCCTCAAGCACGAGTACCCGCAGTTCGGCGGCAACTATGAAGTCGTTCATCACACCCAGTTCATCCTGGAATTGATACAATCAGGTAAGCTGAAACTGAAGAAAACCATCAATGGTAAAGCCGCCTACCATGACTCCTGCTATTTGGGGCGGTATAACGATATCTATGACGAACCCAGGGAAATACTGAATGCACTGCGCGGGAACACGGTGGAACTGCCGCGTCACAGGACCAACAGCTTCTGCTGCGGGGGCGGGGGCGGTCACATGTGGATGGAGGAGGAGCCGGACAAGCGGGTAAGCGCGCGCCGGATAGACGAAATCGTCGAGGCCGGGGTCTCGTGCGTAGCTTCGGCATGCCCCTACTGCCTGACCATGTTCGACGACGCCCTGAAAGCCAAGGGCGTGGAAGAGACCTTACAGTCGAAAGACCTCAGCGAGCTGGTGGCGGAAGCGCTGGAAAACAAAGAATAAGTTGGTATCAGCCGCGTGATGGCAGGGTAACTATGGCATTGCCGGTGACGGTCTTATCGCCCTGCGGGTTCTCCGCCCATATTTCCAGGCGGGCTAGGTTCCGACCATCTTCCCCATATTTTTTGGTCACTTTGCCATTGCATATGAGGTCCTCGTGGACTTTGTTCATGCCGCGGTAGCTGCCGTTCAGCCTGAGGAGAGTGCCTTCTTTTCCGAGCCAGTGGGTTACCATCTGCCCCAGGAAGGACAGCGCCAGCCAGCCGTGGACGATAACGCCGGGCAGTCTGTTAGCCAGGGCGAAGTCCTTATCGTAGTGTATCTGGTAGTAATCACCGGAAGCCCCGGCGTATTTTACTAACTGCATTGTCGTCGGGTACTTGACAAGTGCCGGTATTTCACTCCCGACTTCGATATCTTCGTAATAGACCTGTTCCGGCATTCTCTCTCCGTCAGTACTTGATGTAGGTATTTTTACCCTTTACCGCCACCTCGCCGCGCTGGTTGGTATAGGTCACCTCGGTGAACATGAAGAGCGTGGGGCCTTCCTGCCCGGCCACCTGGCGCAGGCGGGTGAGTTTAGCGGTAACGGATATCGTGTCGCCAACCTTTATCGGCTGCAGGTATTCGAGGTCGCTGGAGCCGTTAAGCAGGCGGGTAAGCGGCGTTTTCGCGTTGAAGAGGCGGTGCAGGAGCTCCGTGGGTACGAGGGCGGCGGGGAAAGTGGGAGGGGCAACCTCCTGCCAGGCGGGATTATCATCCTCGATAGCCTCGGCGAATTTGCGCACCATCCCCTTCTCTATCTCGTAAACATCGGGGCCGAACTCCACGTTCAGCAGGCTTTCCAGCTCTTCGCTGATTACCGGTTCTTCACTCAAAACGACATCTCCGCTTTAATTTCTTTAGTATTGTACACCAAATGTTAAAGAAATTACCAGCCAAACGGCAGGTTCACCTGTTCAGCCTCTTCAAAAGGTCGGCCACGTTCTTGCCGAAGTTCCAGGCTGTTCTGAGTCCTTCCTCATCCTTCTCCACCTCGCCCTTCTCCCGCCCTATTGCCACGTTCCAGTACGTCGAGCCGGGATTGATTATTCCCATGATATGGAACCAGTGTAATAGCTCGACGAATGTAAAATTCTTCCCGGCACGCCTGGCGACCACCAGGGGGCCGCCGACCTTGCCCCGGAAAGGCTTGCCGCGGAAGGACATGAAGCCCGCTCTCTCCAGCAATGCCTTCACCAGAGACGTAGCCGAGCCGAAGTACACGGGCGACGCGACGATAATGGCGTCCGCTACCACCATTTTGTCCCAGATAGGCTGCAGGTCGTCCTCTATCGAGCAACCGTCATGCTCGAAACAGTAGTTGCAGTTATTGCATCCGGCAATATTAAGTCCCGCCAGCCTGACCAGTTCCGTATCCAGTCCTTCCTCGGCGATAGCTTTCAGGCAGTGGGCGGTCAGTATCTCCGTGTTGCCGCCTTTGCGCGGACTGCCGACAATCCCCAGTGCTTTCACGTTAGACCTCCTGATGCTTTGTATATAAATTATGCTTCCTGATATACTCTGCCACCGAGGCGGGGACAAGGCTATCGATTTCCCTACCTTCGGATGCCAGCTGCCTGATGGCCGTCGAGCTGATGTCTACCTGCGGTCCTTCCAGTAATACCAATCGACTAGAAATCCCCGGCACGGCCTTTTCCAGAGCCTTCAGATTCGGCCGGGGCCAGCCCGGTCTCGGCACGGCGGCGAGAATACACATCTCTATAATCTGGGAAGGCTCCCGCCACTTGGGGAATTGTTCCAGGCTGTCCCAGCCCAGTATGAAGAATATCTCGTCGCTGCCGGTGTACTCACAACGGAGCTCGGCCAGGGTATCCACGGTAAAGGAAGCCCCGGGACGCTTTAACTCAATCTCGGAGATTTTATACGCAGGTATACCGGCGATAGCCAGTCGTACCATTTCGACACGATGCCTGGACGGGGTTATGCGGATGCTGCTTTTAAACCGTGGCTGTCCCGCAGGAACGAAGAGCACCTCACCAAGACTGAGAGAACGCCCGGCTTCAGCGGCAATTGCCATATGCCCCAGGTGCACGGGGTCGAAGGTTGCCCCCAGCATGCCTATCTTCATAACGTCACCACTCCCATTCCAGTTCACCGCAGCGTACCCGGCTGCCCGATCCGGCACCCGCCTTTTCCAGTAGCTTGCCGACGCCTTGCCTGTTAAGCTGGTTCCGTACCTGCCAGCGTAATTCGTTTTCACCGGCTCCCGCTCCGACGATAACACGCTCGAGTTCCGGGGCGTGTATGACGAACGTTTCACCTTTTTTCTCTACCGTAATGCCGCTTTCCCTGGGAACAGGCCGGAAGACCTTTTTGGATATTTCACTGCCGCTCTCTTTAGCAGTAATCTGCTTCAGAGTCCTGAAGGCTTCAGCCATGAGCTCCGGAACTCCTTCTCCGGTCGCCGCCGATATACAACGGGCTTTTACGTTCGCTCTTTCCAGGTCCTTCCTTATCAATGATAACCTATCCCGTACTTTGGGTAAATCAATCTTGTTCAAAGCCACTATCTGCACCTTTTTCGCCAGCACCGGGTCGTACAGAGCCAGCTCCTGATTAACCTTTATTAAATCATCTTCCGGAGACTCCGACGTGCCATTGAGAAGGTGAATCAGTATCCTAGTACGGAGTATGTGCTGTAGAAACGAATGCCCCAGTCCCTTACCCTGATGAGCGCCCTTTATCAGCCCCGGTACCTCGGCCAAGGTGAACCTGTCATAGCCCGTCTCCACGGTACCCAGCACGGGCTCGATAGTAGTGAAGGGATACTCGGCTATCTTCGGCCTCGCCGCCGAAGCCGCGGCAAGCAATGTCGATTTACCGGCGTTGGGATAGCCGATGATACCTACATCGGCGATTAATCTCATTTCAAGGGATACGGCCTTTTCTTCGCCGGCTTCTCCCCTTTGAGCTATATGCGGCGCCTGATTCGTAGACGTGGCGTAGTGTGAATTGCCCCATCCACCTTTACCACCATGAGCCGCGATCACCTCATCACCGACCTCTACCAGGTCGATAACAGCCCCCTCATCCCCAGTGGCATACTTCACCAATGTACCCCGCGGCACCTTCAATACCAGATCCTCACCATTCCTGCCATGCTTTTTCCCACCTGCTCCGTTTCTGCCGTTTTCAGCCCGGAACACCCTCCTCCTCCTGTATTTCAGCAGGTTGTCTACGGAAACATCGGCCCGGACTAATACATTCCCGCCCCTACCGCCGTCGCCACCATCGGGCCCGCCGTAAGGTACGAACTTCTCGTGCCTGAAGCTGACCGCCCCGCTGCCACCATCACCTGCCCTTAAGTTAATGGATACTTTGTCAAACATTTTAAATATAATACAAGAACTTTAAATATGTGTCTTCTGTAATAATACTAATAATACCACAGGTGCGGAAGACAAACGATTGCCTTTATCCAGTCGTAAAAAAGCAAATATTATTCAAACATTTAGTAAAAAACATACCCAATACAGGCTAAAAAACACCAAATATATTACCAATGCCGGGATATGTCTAGGAAAAAATTACTGGAATATATAAAGAAGATGAATAAAAATACTTAAGTATTATCTATGCGCTTAGGGACTTTTTGATTTTTTCAAGGCGGCGACGTAGGAATGAATTGCCATCTATGTCTGAGGCGATCTTCTTGCAGGCCATGGCGACGGTAGCGGCATCGCGGTTACCGAGGATTTTGCCGATATGTGCCAGGGAGTAGTTGGTCTCCTTGCGTATAAGGTACATGGCCAGCCGTCGCGCCAGGGAGACGTCCTTAGCGCGACGGCGCCCGATTATCTCTTCCCGGTCGAGGTTGAAACTGTCGGCAACCGCTTCCAGAATGGCGTCATGCACAAGCGAAGAGGGGGTGGGTTCCCTGGTGCTGATATCCGCCAGAGCCTGACGGGCTATTTCAACGGTCGGTACGGACTGCATCAGCCTGGCGAGGGCGATAACCCGGTTTAGAGAGCCTTCGAGCAGCCTGACGTTGTCTTGGGAATGTCCGGCAATGAAGTCTAGCACCTCGGGTGCCAGGTTGATACCTTCCTGGTGCGCTTTGGATTTAAGTATGGCCAGGCGTGTATCGTAATCGGGCGGCTGTATATCGACGATAAGACCCCACTCGAAACGGGAACGCAGGCGTTCCTCGAGGAGAGGCATGGATCGCGGTGGACAATCACTTGTCATGACGATTTGACGGTTGGTGTTATGGAGCTCATTGAACGTGTGAAAGAAACTCTCCTCGGTCTGCCCTTTGCCGCCGATGAAATGGATGTCGTCGATGAGCAACATGCCGATACTGCGGTATTTATTCCGGAATTCCACCGTGCTTTTTTCCTGCAGCGCTGTCACAAACTCATTGGTAAACTCCTCGGCACTGGTGCAGATAACGTTGATATGCCGTGACGAAGCCTCGTGGCCTATGGCGTGCAACAGGTGAGTTTTACCCAGGCCCGCACCACCATAGATGAACAGGGGATTATAGCTGTGTCCCGGACTTCTGGCGACCGACATCGCCGAGGCGCGGGCAAGGCGGTTGCCGGGACCTTCTATGAAGTAGTCGAACATATACCCGGAGTTCAGCCTCGTGAATGACGGAACCGTTGCGGGAATCTCCAGAGCGGTTGGGTATTTGCCCGGGTTACCGTGCCTTTTGCCGTTAACCTTGAAAACAACCTCTACGTTTGGCGAAGTGAGACCGTCGAGAGCTTTCTGGATAAGGGAAAGCTGGTTTTTCTCTAGGTACTCGGCGGCGAAGGTGTTCGGTACGCCGATAACGAACTGATTGTCCCGGTAGCTCAATCCTATTGTTTTCACGAACCAGGTACGATAGTTAGGCTTGCTAACCTGAAGCTGCAATTCACCAAGGGCAGTTTCCCAGATTTCTTTCGGTGTCCTGGTTTTAGTAGTCTCCATAATTCCAGAAAATGCCCGCCGCCTCGTCCATCGCAGGCAAGAACATCCCCCCTATCTTGTTATAGACACACGTTCACCCCGGACAATTTTTGACGAGTCTTCCACCCTTTTCGAGTGGGTCAGGAAGTAGCAAAGTTAATATTTGAAAAGAAGGTTAACGTCATATAGCATACTACCGACAACCCCTGCGTGGCAAGGTTTTTGGGAGCAATATCCAGCCATTTTCGTACTGTACATTCTCTAAAATGCTCCCGAAAACTACTGTTTTTGCTTAATTTCGGGGTGTGCCAGTTCACAACCGAACACTTGTCCGAAATATTTTTTTTTGTTAATATTTTCCTAGTCCGGAGGTATGATGTGAGAGTAGTTTTCATGGGTACTCCCCAGGCCGCGGTGCCGTCTTTGGAGCGTCTTGTTACCGACGGATACAAGGTCGCCGGCGTGTACACCCAGCCCGACAGAACCGCCGGCCGCGGGCGCTTCCTGGCCTTTTCACCAGTCAAGCAGGCAGCCATGCAGTGGGGTTTACGCGTGTTACAGCCCGAAAACTTTAGAGAGGGCGAGGACATAAAAAAGCTGGCCGACCTAAAACCGGAGGTCATCGTAATATGCGCCTACGGGCAGATTCTACCGCAATCGGTGCTGGACATTCCACCCTATCAGTGTATAAATATACACTTCTCGCTATTGCCGAGGCACCGCGGGGCTTCCCCGGTGGCGGCGGCGATACTGGCGGGCGACGAGTTCAGCGGCGTCAGCATCCAGCTGGTCAGGAAGAAGCTGGATACCGGGCCGATATTAATCGCCGGGGTGGTGCCCGTAGCGTCGCAGGATACTACCGGCAGCCTCACGGGCAAGCTGAGCCTGGCAGGGTCAGGACTACTCCTGGAAGCCCTGAGCGGCTGGTTACGCAATGAAATCACTCCCCGGACACAGGACGAGTCCAGAGCCACCTATTTCCGACAGATAAAGAAAGAAGAGGGCGAAATCGACTGGTCCCTACCTGCCTGGGAAATCGGGCGGAAAGTGCGGGCATACTATCCCTGGCCGGGCTGTTTCACCAGGTGGAAAGGTAAGAATCTCAGGATAATCCGGGCTACGGTTTTGCCGGGAGAAAGCTCTGACGGGGCGGGGAAGGTAGTAACACTCCCCGGGCAGGAAGCTGGACTGGGTATATGTACGGGAGAGGGAGTGCTGGCTGTGACCAGCCTGCAGCTCGAGGGCAAGCGGGTGATGACAGCCTCCGAGTTCGTCAGGGGACAGCGCGATTTTATTGGGTCGGTATTGCCCGGATAAATCAAGTTTCATCGAATTTCGTATTGCCCCTCAGGTGCTCACCCTGTATAATCTGGGTTAAGGAGGCACTTTGGCGTCTTTACCGGAAGACCTGAGCAAGTTCGACAGCTTCGTGGATGTTATCGCCCGACTCCGCGGTCCGGACGGGTGTCCGTGGGATAAAGAGCAGACACACGCCTCGCTGCGTATTCACCTTCTCTCCGAGTGTTACGAGGTGCTGGAAGCCATCGACAGGAACGACCCCGCCAAGCTCTGCGAGGAACTCGGCGACCTTCTCCTGCAGATAGTGCTGCACGCCCAGATAGCCGCCGATAATGGTGAGTTCGAGATAAGTGACGTGATAAAGAGCATCAGCTCGAAGATAATCCACCGCCATCCGCATGTCTTCGGCGAAGGTCAGGCAGCTACCGCCGAAGAGGTCATGCACAACTGGGAGTTGCTCAAGCGGGAAGAGAGAGAAGGGGACGCTTCCGTGCTGGAGGGCTTGCCCAAACATATGCCTGCTCTCGCCTACGCCTACGAGATATCGCGACGGGCGGTACGGGTAGGCTTCGAGTGGGAGGACCTGGAAGGGGTTATCGATAAGTTAATCGAAGAGGTGCGGGAGATAAAGGAGGCGGGAAGCCGCGAGGAGAAGGCACGTGAGTTCGGCGACCTGCTCTTTACGATGGTGAACTTCGCGCGGTGGCAGGGAATAGATTCCGAGTCGGCGCTGCGGGAGGCTAACGATAAGTTTTATAAGCGCTTTACCCATATGGAGGCGCTCTGCCGCGAGCGCAATCTTGTGTTCAACGAGCTCTCTTTCGACGAGATGGACGCTCTGTGGGAAGAGGCGAAGAGGGATGTGGAAGGTAAATAAATAATGATTGCCGATAGCCTTAGATAGGTTAATAAAACCAGGAGAGCATGATGGCTAATAAAATGGTCGGGGCGCCCGGGTTTGAACCGGGGACCTCCGCGTCCCGAACGCGGCGCGCTACCAGGCTGCGCTACGCCCCGCCAGCACTATTATAAGGCTCTCCGCCTTGTTTAGGCAAGGTATAACGGATAAACGGTAAATATCGTAGAGCATATATGAGGAATTGCGCAACTGCGCAGGTGAGGATAAAATTATATATGAAATACTTCGTTTTGATACCCGACGGCGCCGCCGGCGAGCCCATGCCGGACCGGGACAACAGGACCTGCCTGGAGCTGGCGGCAACACCCAACCTGGATGACATGGTCAGGGAGGGCACCCTCGGACTGGCCAGAACGGTACCTCCGGGAATGGAGCCGAGCAGCGCCTGCGCCTGTATGTCGGTCCTGGGCTACGACCCCGCCGTCTATTACCGGGGGCGTGCCGGCATCGAAGCCAGGAGCATGGGACTGGATATCGGCGAAGATGAGGTCGTCTTCCGCTGTAACCTGGTAACCGTGCGTGACGGGCGGATGTGGGACTACAGCGCCGGGCATATCAGTACCGGTGAAGCCGCGGAAATCATAGAATCCCTTAATAAAGAACTCGGTACCAGTCATATTACTTTCCACTCGGGTATTGGCTACCGACACATACTAAAGCTAAAAGGCTTTAAGGATACCCTTGAAGCCGTCTGTACCCCGCCTCACGATATCCCCGGCAAGCCCGTGGCGGAATATTTACCGCAGGGACCGGGCGGACACCTGCTGAATGCCCTTATGACGCGCTCCCAGGACATGCTGAGAAGCCACAGAATCAACGTAGAACGACGTTCCCGTGGTGATGTGCCCGTTTCATCAATCTGGCTTTTCTGGGGCAGCGGGAGGGCACCTGAGATGCCGTCCTTTAATGAAACTTACGGAGTCCAGGCGGCAATGACCTCCGGCGTTGACCTGCTGCGCGGGCTGGCGTTGATGGCCGGTATGACCGTACTGGATATCGAGGGCGTGACCGATGGGCTTGATAACGACTACGCCGCTCAGGCGGGCGGCGCCCTTGAAGCCCTGGATGAACACGATATGGTGGTCATCCATGTCGAGGCACCCGACGATGCCGGTCACGACGGACTCGTGGATGAGAAGATAAAGGCTATCGAATGTATCGACGCTGAAATCATCGGGCGGCTGGTTTCGTGGGATAAAGATGAGCTTCGGGGACTAATAATGCCCGACCACCCCACGCCGATTACCTCGCGTACGCACCGCGCTGACCCCGTGCCTTACCTGCTCTGGGGTCCCGGTATCACATCCAACGGGGCGGCGCGCTTTACCGAGCCGGAAGCCGCCAGGGCTGGTCTTTTCATGGAGGAAGGGTATAAAATAATGGGAGAATTTTTATAAACACGAAGAAACATCCGGAGAAGGCGGTAATTTGCGCATCTGAGTAATTGCGCAGTAGAGGAATAAACAAATGGCGTTAATCGTGCAGAAATACGGCGGCAGTTCGGTAGCCGACGCGGAAAGGATAAAAAACGTCGCCCGGCGCATCGTACGCACGCGGGAAGCCGGTAATCAGGTTGTTGTGGTCGTCTCCGCCATGGGGAATACCACCGACAACCTGGTGCGCCTGGCCTACCAGATAAACGAAAAGCCCGATATGCGCGAGCTCGACGTTCTCCTTTCCACCGGCGAGGTTGTATCCAGTACTCTCCTGGCCATGGCATTACATGCCATAGGTTATCCTGCCATCAGCCTGACCGGTGCCCAGGCCGGCATTTCCACCGACACGGCTTACAGCAAGGCCAGGATTACCAGTATCAACCCCGTACGCGTGGAAAAGGAGCTGGAGAAGGGTAATATCGTCATCGTCGCCGGCTTCCAGGGAATCACCGAGGAGATGGACGTGACCACCCTGGGAAGGGGAGGTTCGGACACCACGGCGGTGGCCCTGGCGGCAGGACTCAAAGCGGAAATATGCCAGCGGTACACGGACGTCGACGGTATCTATACCGCCGACCCGCGCCTGATACCGGAGGCGCGGAAACTATCGGAAATCAGCTACGAAGAGATGCTGGAGATGGCAAGCTATGGCTCCAAAGCCATACATCCCCGGGCGGTCGAGYTGGGGGAGCTGTTCAACGTCCCCATAATRGTRGCTTCGAGCTTCAAYGAAAACCCGGGTACTCTAATATGTGAAGAGGTGTCTATGGAGGTACGAAATAAAGTAAGAGGGATAGCCCATGACCTTGATGTSGCCAAGATAACGGTGGTCGGTGTCCCGGATAAGCCCGGTATCGCGGCGGGGATATTCGTTCCTTTAGCCGAAGCCGGTATCAGCGTCGATACCATCGTWCAGAATGCCAGCATCGAAAATATTACCGACCTCACCTTTACGGTRGMCMGGAGCCAKCTAAAGGRAGCCATGGMGGTTATCGAGCCTATCGCCGCGTCAATCGGRGCCAGGGAATGCGTCAGCGATGATAAGCTTGGTAAGGTGAGTATTATCGGTACCGGKATGCAAAACGTRCCCGGCTATGCCGCCCGMATGTTTGACACGCTCAGCAAGGARGGCATCAACATYCAGTTGATATCMACSTCGGAGATACGRATWACCTGCATYATCGAGGARTCSMRKGTGAAGGATGCGGTMCGCGCSCTGCACCGCGTYTTTGAAATGGARATMAATTAACSRAYRCGCTATTTRYRRRYTATTCTACGGCGACGACTTCCTTGACCTGRGGWACTTCCTGYTTCARTATMCGYTCAATCCCGTTCTTCAGGGTYATGGTGGACATGGGACATCCGGCRCAGGCRCCGACGAGCTTGACCTTGACGGTACCGTCGTCAACCCCGACAAGTTCCACATTACCGCCATCTCTGACCAGAGCCGGGCGTATCTTATCAAGTATCTCTTCAACCTTTTCCCGCATTACAGTCTCCTTCGGTAGTTGATAAAACTCTCTACTTTCATTCTAGTCACCACGAGAAGGATTTGTCAATACGTGGTAAAAATAGGTAGAAGTTGTGCCTGAAAAACGTTGTATGAATTTCTTGACTGATGTAGACTATAATACTTAAAATACTAATGAGGCCTGAGATGACGCGCGAAGAAGAGCGACTCGTCAGATACAAGCAGCAGCGCAGCAAGGAAGCGATAGATCTGGCTATGCAGGGAAGGTGGCAGGATGCGGTGGACGTGAACCAGGAAATCCTCTCTAACTTCCCCAGAGACGTTGATGCCTTTAACCGTCTGGGACGAGCTTATATGGAGCTGGGACAGCTCGTTAAAGCCACCGAGGCATACAGCCGGACCGTGGAGATAGACCCTTACAACGCCATCGCCAACCGGAACCTGCGGCGTATCGCCGACATGGACCAGTCGGAAGAAGATGAAGTTGATACCGACCATGTCGCTCCCCACCATTTCATCGAGGAAATCGGCAAGTCGGGTACCGTGGTACTTTACGACCTGGCACCGAAGGAAAAAAGGGCCAGAATGGTCGCCGGGGATAACGTGGTCTTGAAGGTAGACGGTTCCAGCTTGGTGGTGGAGAACAAACGCGGCGAGTATATGGGAAGAGTGGAGCCGAGAACCGCCCAGCGACTGGCAAGGTTGATTACGGGAGGAAACCAGTACAGCGCCACCATCGTCAGGGCCAAAGCGGACATGATGTCGGTTATCATCCGGGAAACCTATCAGGACCCGAGCCAGGCGGGTAAACTGTCCTTTCCGCCCCGGGGCGTGGATGAATTACGCGCTTACGAAGCTGAAGTAGCGCTTAAAGATGATACGCCCTACGAAGAAGACAGCGAGGATGAATCCGGCTACACCATCATCGGCGGCGATGAGATAGAGGTACTCTCCGAGGATTCCGATGATTCCGAAGACGACACAGGTAATGAAGATGATTAGGAGAATTGATGAGTTATGGTTATAGGCAATGTCAAGCCCGTTAGCTTAGAAGAGGAGATGAAAAGCTCCTACATTGACTACGCCATGACGGTTATAGTATCCCGGGCTCTACCCGATGTGCGCGACGGCCTGAAGCCGGTACACCGGCGTATCCTCTACGTTATGAACGACCTGGGGATGAGGTCGAACAGTGCCTATAAGAAGAGCGTGCGTATCGTCGGTGAGGTGCTGGGTAAATATCATCCCCACGGAGACACCTCGGTTTACGATGCCATGGTGCGTATGGCTCAGGACTTCTCGATGCGCTATCCTCTCATCGACGGACAGGGTAATTTCGGCAGCGTCGATAATGACCCGCCCGCCGCCATGCGTTATACCGAAGCCCGCATGACCAGGATAACCGAGGAAATGCTGGTGGACATCGAGAAAGAGACCGTCGACTTCATGCCCAACTTCGATGATACCCTGCAGGAGCCCAGGGTGCTGCCTACCAGGCTGCCCAATCTGCTGCTCAACGGCAGCGCCGGTATCGCCGTGGGTATGGCCACCAACATACCTCCCCACAATCTGAGCGAGGTCTGCGATGCCATTTCCCACCTCATCGATAATCCCCGGGCTACTATCGAAGACCTCAGCAGATATATCCAGGGGCCAGATTTCCCCACGGCGGGTATTATCCTGGGTGTCGACGGCATCAGAAATGCCTATACCACCGGCCATGGTAAGATTGTGGTGCAGGCTAAAGCTCACGTAAGCGAGATAAAAGGAACCGGCCGACATCAGATAATCATCAGCGAGCTGCCCTATCAGACCAATAAAGCCGCTCTGGTCGAGACCATCGCCGACCTCGTCAGGAACAAGAAAATCGACGGTATCAGTGACCTGCGCGACGAGTCCGACCGCGAAGGCATGCGGGTGGTTATCGAGCTCAGAAAGGAAGCCCAGGGGCAGAAGGTGCTTAACAACCTCTACAAGTACACCGCCATGCGGTCTTCATTCTTCATCAACATGCTGGCGCTGGTCGACGGGCAGCCCCGGGTCATCAGCCTCAGGGAAGCCCTCCAGCAGTTCGTCAACTTTCGACAGCAGGTTATAACGCGGCGCTCGCGCTACGAGTTGAAACAGGCCAGGGCGAGAGCCCATATACTGGAAGGTCTGCGGATAGCCCTTGACAATATCGATGCCATTATCAAGACCATCCGCGAATCGGAGACGGCCGAAGCGGCCCGGAAAAACCTCATGGAAGGTTTCGGACTAACGCAGGTTCAGGCGCAGGCCATCCTCGATATGCAACTCCGCAGACTCGCCAACCTGGAAAGAAAGAAGATACTGGATGAATACGCCGAGGTGGTCAAGACAATCGCCTACCTTGAAGACCTGCTGGCCAATCCGCGCCGTATCCAGATGCTGATAAAAGAGGAGATTGCCGAACTGAAGTCGAAATACGGCGACGAAAGACGGACGTCCATCCTCGAGCAGGGCAAGCTGGAGTTCACCGAGGAAGACCTGATTCCCCACGAAAGAGTGGCGGTAACGCTGAGCAGTCGCGGATTCATCAAAAGGGTGACGTCGCGTAATTACACCCTTCAGCACCGCGGCGGCAAGGGCATTATCGGGCAGGTGACCCGCGAGGAAGATGCGGTGATGCTGCTTACCGTTGCTGATACTCACGACGATTTGTTTTTCTTCACCGACCGCGGCAAGGTATATTACCTCAAGTGCCACGAGATACCCTCGGGCAGCTCACGCACGTCAAAAGGACTGGCGGTTATCAACCTGATGTCCATATCCGAAGGCGAAAGGGTCACGTCCATGGCGGCTACCACCGGATTGATGCCGGAAGCCTATATGGTAATGGTGACAAAGCAGGGAGAGATAAAGAAAACGTCTCTGGACAGGTTCTCGGCGGTGCGTTCCAGTGGACTGATTGCCATGGACCTGGAGCCGGGGGACGAGCTGGTATCGGTCTGCATGGCCACGGACAAGGACGATGTTATCCTGGTATCCAAGAAAGGGCAGTCGATACGCTTCGCCGTGTCCAGCCTGAGAGCGGCTTCACGAACCAGCGGTGGCGTGCGCGCCATGCGCCTCGCCAGGGGCGACAGCGTCGTCAGTATTGACAGGGCTGATGACAACGCCTTTTTACTGGTGGTAACCAGCGGCGGCTACGGCAAGATAACGCCGATAAGCCAGTACCCGAAGCAGAAACGGTCGGGTATGGGTGTCAGGACGTTCAAGATTGTCGAGAAATCGGGGGACGTTATCGCCGCCAGGGTAGTGTATCTTGATGAGCAAATCATGCTGATTTCCTCCGAGGGTATGGTCACTCGAACTCCTGTGAAGGAGAAAGACCCCCGGATGGGCATCACCACGCAGGGGAGGAGCACCCAGGGCGTAAGGGTAATGTCCCTCGAAGAAGGCGACAGCCTGGTGGCGATTACTGCTTTTGAGCAGGAAACAGCGCCGGTCCCTGACGCGAAACAAAAAGGTAAAAAGACCGGTAAAGGGAAGAAAAAGGCGTAGTTAGCTTCGCTGCCATGCGTATATCCTCAATTGCGCAATTGCGTATTACTTCTTATCGGCGCAGATATCAAGGTTTTCAAGTCCGCAGGTATTGCAGCTGTGTGTTCGACAGTCCGGGGTAGTCTTACCTTCCGCAGAACGCGTAAATTCAGCCTTGAGAAAGTCGACGGATATCCCCGTATCTATGTGAGACCAGGGTAATACCTCGTCCGGGGAGCGTTCCCGGCGAGCGTAAAAACTGGGGTCCAGTCCACTGTCCTCGAAAGCCCTGAGCCAGCTTTCGTGGCGGAAATGCTCGCTCCAGGCATCGAATTTACAGCCCGATTTCCAGGCTTTATAGATAGCCTGGCCTGTTCTACGGTCGCCGCGTGACAGGGCGGCTTCGAGCAGGCTGGTCGCGGGGTTCTCCCAGGAGAGTTTCGTGCCCTTTTGACGGAGTCCCCGCTGGAGGATTTCATGCCGGGCACTTAAATGGGGTTCCGATATTTGTGAAGTCCACTGATATGGCGTGTGAGGCTTGGGGACGAAGGTGGCCACGCTTACTCGAATCATCTGCTTCCTGCCGCTGGCTTGTTTCACGGTGGCGCGCACCTTCTCCATAAGGTGAACGATACTCTCGACGTCTTCAACGGTCTCGGTGGGCAGCCCCACCATGAAGTAAAGCTTAAGGTTCGTCCAGCCCCTTTCGAAAGCGGTGGCGGCCGTTTCCAGCAGGCTCTCTTCCGTCAGGTCTTTATTAATAGACCGCCTCAATCGTTCGCTGCCAGCCTCGGGTGCGAATGTAAGTCCGGTCCGGCGGCGGGTCGGTAGCGAGCCTACCAGGTCGACCGACGAGTTGTCGAGACGCAGGCTCGGCAGCGACAGGGTGAGATTGGGGTGTTGCCACACCAGCTTGCCGACCAGTCCGTTGATATCGGTGTAATCGGAAGTGCTGAGTGATACCAGCGAAACCTCATCGTAGCCGCAGTTCGATATGAGTTCGTCGGTGGCATGCAGCACCTCGTCGTGGGGGCGTTCCCGCACGGGACGGTATATCATGCCCGCCTGGCAGAAGCGGCAGCCGCGACTGCACCCGCGCTGTATCTCGATGGCGCCGCGGTCGTGGATTACCTCGATGTAGGGAACCACCGGCCGGGTGGGCGGTGGCGGTAGCTTCGAGACGATGCGCCTGGTAACGGTGGGTTTAGCCTCGGTTACGGTCGGGGTAATGCTTTTCGTCAGGCCATCGGCATCATATTCAACCTGGTAAAGCGACGGCACGTAGATACCGGGAATCGCTGCCAGCTTTAAAAGAAGGCCTTTTTTGGTCGTAGTTTTGTACTCTCGATAGACATCGAGAAACTCAAGGACCACCTCCTCACCGTCGCCGATAACAAAGAAATCGGTGAAGTCGGCCATCGGCTCGGGGTTCAAGCAGCAGCTGCCACCGGCGATTATCAGGGGGTGTGAGTCGTCCCTATCCGAAGAGAAGACAGGTATGCCTGCCAGGTCCAGCATATTGAGCACGTTGGTATAAGTCAACTCGTAGCCCAGCGAGAAGCCTATAATGTCGAATTCTCCGAGTGGACGTCTGCTTTCCAGGCTGAAGAGGGGAATATCACGCTGCCGCATCAATGTTTCCATGTCCGTCCGGGGAGCGTAAATCCTCTCGGCGAGGATGTCCGGCTGGCGGTTGAGGATGTCGTAGAGGATCGGGATTGCCATGTTGGACATGCCGATTTCGTAGGTATCGGGGTAGGCCAGGGCTATCCTCACGGGCGTTTTATCCCAATCCTTGACGATGCTGTTCCACTCGCCGCCCGTATAACGGGCGGGACGATTTACCTGATGTAATAACTCATTATCGAGCAAGACACTCCTCCGAATTCTCAATTATAGTGGCTAATCTAGCGGAGGCGCAAATGGTGTAAATGCGCAATTGCGCAAGTACGCAATACATCAGACTGAAGAACGCCCTTTTCATTATATTCGTAGTGTTGTATATTAATGCATATCTAGTAAATTTGCGTATCAGGAGGGCGAGATGAACGTAATCTGGGTGATATCCGATTCTTTAAGGCGAGACCACGTCGGCGCCTACGGTAATAAGGAAATTATTACACCATCGATAGATGCCTTCGCCGCAAAGTCGGTACGCTTCGACCGCCACTATATCGCGGGCTTTCCCACCATGCCCACACGCGCCGATTACCTGACCGGTCGCTGGACGATGTCCTACATGCAGTGGGAGCCTCTATTCGAAGACGAAATACTGTTGCCGGAAATCCTGGCCAGCAAAGGTATCCACACAGCGGCCGTAGTCGATACACCGTTTTATATTCGCAACGGCATGAACTACGACGTAGGCTTCCGCCACTTTACGGAAATACCCGGCCAGGTAAACCAGCAGTGGATTGTCGATCCGGACACTAAAAAGGGGAGTGTCGTCCACACTATATACGGAGGAGACGTGAAAGACGACTGGCGTTACGAGGCCGATTACATCTCGCCGCAGACCTTCCAGAAAGCCATGAACTGGCTGGAACGCCACCATAAAGAGGAATTCTTCCTGTGTGTGGATACCTGGGACCCGCATGAGCCCTGGGAACCGCCGCAGTACTACCGTGAGCTTTACTGGCCCGGCCACGATGGCGAACAGGCGATGCCGGTGTACGGCTACTGGCCGCAGATTCCCGGCATCACCGAGGAAATGGTCAAGAAAGCCCATGCTTCTTACTGCGGTGAGGTCACCATGGTCGATACCTGGTTCGGGTACTTCATGAAGAAGGTGGAAAACCTGGGCCTAATGCAGAATACGATGATCATTTTCACGAGCGACCACGGTTATTACTTCGGAGAGCACGGTGGTATTCTGGGTAAGATGGTCTTCGCACGGGACGAGAACGGTAAGATGAAGGGAAACGGTATATGGTCACACTCACCCTTCTATGAGGAAGTTACTAATACGCCGCTGTTCATCTATATGCCCGGTAATAAACCGGGCAGCTATGAAGGTATCACATCCGCCGTAGACCTGATGCCCACAGTGCTGGAAGTCATGGGCGTCGAGATTCCATCCCGCGTACAGGGTAAATCACTGCTTCCGGCAGTTGAAGACCAGACTGTCCCCGGCCGTTCTTACACCGTCAGTGCGCATCCGTTCATTAACGCCGGTGAATGGATGAAGTCGGTGGACGGCGTTAACCGCATGACGGAGAAGGATTCCGAGGCTACGGTGACCACCGGGGAATGGACGCTGCTCTACAATACCGAGCCAGGGATGTCCGATCTGTATAATATCAAGTCCGACCCTAAGCAGTTGAAAAATATTATTAATGAGCAGCCGGACAAGGCACGCGAGCTGCACAAATTACTGGTTGAATACATGCACGGAACAAATCTTGCGGAGCACCTGCTCAAACCGAGGTTGGAGTTGCGTTTGTAGAGCAGGGGAACTTTTCCCTCAGAAGTTGAGATTAACCGGTAGACCTGTCAAGAAGTATCTGCATTAGATAAACGTCAATGAGTTTACCGAACTTATAGCCGACTTCTCTCATTATACCGATATGCTCGAAGCCCTGTGATTCCGCGATGTGAATACTGCTGGCATTGCCTTCGGCGATTCTGGCAATCAGAGTATGGAGGCCGGCCTCCCGGCCAGCCTTGATGACAACCTCCGATAATTTCCGGCCAATACCTTTGCCCCGGTGGCTTTCTGCGACATATAGAGAAATCTCTGCCGTATCGGAGTAGGCACGCCGGTCTGACCACTCACTGAGTGATGCCCATCCCACGATAGCCCCGAGTTGTTCGGCAACGAGTATAGGGTATTTATCCCCGTGCTCATTGAACCAGACACGCTGTTCCTCTGGTGTCTTGGGTTCCGTATCGAAAGTGGCCACCGTATTGATAATCGCCTGGTTGTAGATTTCCGTGATACCGGCGAGATCATCTGCGTTTGCCGGTCGAATAGTGCATTCAGTCATCGACTTACAGTATATCACCAATCGATGCGGGGTAAAAAGAAAGGGGAGCTCAATTCGAGCCCCCCTTTAGTATATTACGTAACTGCGCACTTGCGCAGTTACTATACTTCTCTGTACTCGCCTTCTACCGTGCCTTCGTCCTCGCCGCCTTCTTTACCGCCCTCTTCGCCTCCGGGGGGCGGCGGTGCTTCACCACCTGGCGGTGGCTGCTGGGCCTGATAGACCGCCTGGCCTATCTTCTGCATCGTCGCGTTGAGCTCATCGGTAGCTTTCTTGATAGCTGCGGTATCATCGCCGTTCAGGGCTGATTTCACCGCCGCTATCTTTTCCTCGGCTTCGGTATTCAAATCCGCCGGTATCTTGTCTTTATTATCACGTAACAGCTTTTCGGCCTGGTAGGCGAGGCTGTCGGCCATGTTTTTAGCCTCGATTTCCTCGCGTCGCTTGCTGTCCTCGGAAGCGTGCATCTCCGCCTCTTTCTGCATCTTGTTCACTTCTTCCTTGGAGAGCCCACTGGAGGCGGTAATCGTTATCTTCTGTTCCTTGCCGGTACCCTTGTCCTGCGCTCTCACGTTAAGGATGCCGTTGGCGTCAATGTCGAAGGTGACCTCGATTTGCGGCATACCGCGCGGGGCAGGCAGGATACCGTCGAGCATGAACCTCCCAAGCGTGCGGTTATCGGCCGCCATCGGACGCTCACCCTGGAGGACATGTATTTCGACACTGGGCTGGTTGTCCGCCGCCGTGGAGAAAATCTGGCTCTTGGCGGTGGGGATGGTGGTGTTACGCGGTATAAGCGGTGTCGCCACACCCCCTAGGGTCTCGATTCCGAGCGTCAGAGGCGTCACGTCGAGCAATAATACGTCCTTGACGTCCCCTTTGAGCACACCGGCCTGTATCGCCGCTCCTATAGCTACCACTTCGTCGGGATTAACGCCCTTGTGAGGTTCTTTACCGAAATATTCCTGTACCTTCTTCTGCACGAGCGGCATGCGCGTCTGGCCACCCACCAGGATAACCTCATCAATCTGGGCGGTCGTCTTTTCTGCGTCAGTCAGTGCCTGCTTGCATGGCCCGATTGTTTTTTCCACCAGGTCCATTACCAGCTGCTCCAGCTTGGCGCGGGTGAGTGTGATATTCATGTGTTTCGGCCCGCTGGCGTCAGCGGTAATAAACGGCAGGTTGACCTCGGTCTGCTGCACGGTGGATAGCTCTACTTTGGCCTTCTCGGCGGCTTCCTTAAGGCGCTGCAGGGCCGTCTTGTCCGACCGCAGGTCGATTCCCTGGTCTTTCTTGAACTCGTCGCAGAGCCAGTCGATGATTCTCTGGTCGAAGTCCTCACCGCCGAGGTGGGTATCACCGTTGGTGGACTTTACCTGGAAAGTGCCTTCGCCGAGTTCTAATATGGATATATCGAAAGTACCGCCGCCGAGGTCGTATACGGCGATGGTCTCGTCGTTCTTTTTATCAAGCCCGTAGGCCAGCGAGGCTGCGGTCGGTTCGTTGATGATGCGCAGCACCTCCAGCCCGGCTATCTTACCGGCGTCCTTGGTGGCCTGGCGCTGAGCGTCATTAAAGTAAGCCGGCACCGTTATGACCGCCTCGGTGACCTTCTCCCCGAGGTAAGCCTCAGCATCCGTCTTGAGCTTCTGTAAAATCATCGCCGAAATCTCCGGCGGACTGTACTCTTTACCGCCCATGACAACGCGTACGTCGTTATTGGCCGCTTTCGTTACTTTATACGTCTTGCGTTTGGCGTCTTCCTCGACGGGGAGTTCACGCCCGGCCGGCTCTCCGTATTTACGTCCCATGAAGCGCTTGATGGCGTAGATTGTGTTTTCCGGATTGGTAATGGCCTGCCGCTTGGCTATTTGCCCTACCAGTCTTTCACCGTTTTTATTCACGGCTACCACCGAGGGTACGAGGCGGCTGCCCTCGGAGCTTGTAATAACTACGGGTTCTCCCCCCTCCAGTACCGCTACCTCGCTGAAGGTGGTGCCCAGGTCTATTCCTACTGCCTTTCCCATTTATTCTTCCTCCTTTGTATCTGCTTCCCCATTGCCCACCACGACTCTGGCAGGCCGGATTAGTTTATCATGTAATAAATAACCTTTTTGATATTCTTCAACAACCATACCTTCTTTGCCTTTGTCCTGCCTCAGGGCTTCGTGATAATTGGGGTCGAAGGCTTCCCCCATCGCTTTAATCGGCTTGACCCCCTGCCCCTCCAGAATCGTCTTGAACTTATGCGCCACCAGTCTGACACCTTCTACCCAGTCGTTCTTTTTATATTTTGCCGGGATGGCTTCCAGAGCCCTTTCCAGGTCATCGAGTACGGGTAAAATAGCCAGTACTAGGTTGGCATTGGCGTAGCTGTTGAACTCCGCCCGCTCCTCCTCGGTACGCCGCTTGTAATTGATAAAATCGGCCTGAGCCCTCTGCCAGTTAGTCAGGTACTCGGCGGCTTTTTGCTTCTCGGCGGCCAGTTCTTCTTCAAGACCGGTCGGGCTTTCTATTTCGCCCGACTCGTTTTCCGGCTCGTTGTTTTCGTTCTCTTTCGCTTCTTTCGGTAACATCGCTCCCTACCGGTTATTCTTCCTCTCTATTGCGGTTGATATCTCTGCCGTAAAGGCTCGCCACGAGCTTGCTCAGTATCGACGACAGGTAGTAAACCGTGGGGATGGTACGCGAATAAGCCATCCGGGTGGGTCCCACGACGCCTATTGTTCCCGTGGCCTCTCCCGGCAGACCGTAGCGGCATACTACCACGCTGCAGTTCTGCATCGCCGTTGACCTGTTCTCTTTGCCGATGATTACGTGTACGCCCTCACCGGTGATTTCCGCAGGGGCGAGTACCTTGAGCAGGCCGCGCTGTTCGGTTAACTCCATCAAGGCGCTGACCCTGTCACTGTGGGCGAATTCGGGCTGGTTTATCATGAAATGCCATCCGTCCAAGTAGGGTTCGGCATATTCCTGCTGGTCCTCGGCTTTCATGATTTCCACCAGGTGCCCGACTATTTCATTCTCGAGGTCGATCAACTCTATTTCCTTTGCCTCAATCTCGCGGCCGGTCATGTCGGCGAAGGCGGAATTCAGTTTATTGCTGGTAACGGTGAGTTTTGCCTGGGACATGCCCTCCTTGAAGGTTATCAGTTTCTGTTTGACTTTAGCGCCGTGAAGGACGATAACCGCAAGTGCCATTGTTTCCTGCAACGACAGCAGTTCCAGGTGCTTTAATCTGCAGTCGGTCGACTTTGGCTTACTGACCACCGCCATATTCTGCGCCAAGCGTGCCAGCAGCGTTGCCGACAGGCTCAGCCAGACCTCGATTTCCCTCTCGGCCTGATGGAACGTATGACTGATTAAACGCTGTTCCTCGTAGGGCAGGGTAACGTTCTGAATGGACTCCACGTAGAAGCGGTAACCCTTATCCGATGGCAAACATCCCGCGGACGTGTGGGGACGAATGAGATAACCTTCGCGCTCCAGATGCGCCATCTCATTACGAACGGTAGCCGGACTCACCCCCAGGCTGATATCGCTGGCGATAAATTGCGAGGGCACCGGCATAATCTTGATTATGTACTCCTGTACTATCGAATTGAGTATTCTTCCGCTTCTCGTTGTTAGCATTTTACGCTCCGTTAGCAGTCTAAGGGCGAGACTGCTAATTAAAATCTAGCACTTTAACGGTCTGTTTGTCAAGAGCATTTATCACCGTTTATCAAGCTTTCTTGACCATTGAGGTCGGCTGTGATACATTGGTAACGTGGATATCGTCTGGTTGGGTCATTCTTGCTTCAGGATTAAAGGCAGTAATGCCGTTATCATTACCGATCCCTTCCCTCCGGACCTTGGCTATACCCTGGGAAAACAGACGGCCAATATCATTACCCTGAGTCATGAGCATCCCTCGCATTCTTACGTGCAGGGTATCGGGGGAGAGCCCAGGATAATCAGGGGACCCGGGGAATACGAGATAAGCGGTATTCTGATAATCGGTATCGCCACGTTCCATGATACGCAGCGCGGCCAGGTCAGAGGTAAGAACACCGTGTATGTAATGGAAATCGACGGTGTTTCGGTATGTCACCTAGGCGACCTCGGACACGTGCTGTCATCCGAGCAGGTGGAGGAAATCGGTACCGTTGATGTCTTGCTTCTTCCGGTGGGAGGTCGTTCGACGATTAATTCCACCCTGGCCTCCGAGGTAATCCGACAGCTGGAGCCCAAGGCGGTGATACCCATGCATTACAAGACACCGGTTATCAAGCGTGAACTTGATTCCGTGGATGTTTTTCTAAAAGAGATGGGTATGGGACAAATCGAACCGCGACCCAAGCTGAGCCTGTCGAAATCTAACCTCCCCCTCAGCACGCAGGTATTTCTCCTTAACTCCTGATACCTCTCCCCGCCGCAAGTCACGTCAGTTGTTGAAATTTATGTAGTTATTATCACAGAATATTTCAGTTAATCAGGTTCCGGTTTTTTCGAGGAATTCGAGCAGGTGCCTGTTAAACTCGCGGTTGGTCCTCCCGTGCGGGGCGTGTCCGTAACCCGGAAGTATTACCAGGCGCGCCTCGGGTATTAAATCGGCTGCTCGCCGGGCTATATACAGGGGGTAATACAGGTCGTAGCGTTTCCAGATAATCAGCGTGGGCATCTTCAGGTTGGGTAGCTCGTCCACGCACGCCCAGTTCGGGTCATCGCCTTCCCTGGCGAGGAATTTCGGAAAGGGCTGCGGAATACGGAACAGCTTCCGCGCCACCCAGAATCCCGTTAAAAGGGTCGTACCGACTCTGGAGACTTTACCGAGTCCGGCGGCATCCGCCAGAACGAGCTTGCCCACGTTTTCCGGGTGTTTCAGGGCCATATCGAGGCATACCCGCCCGCCGAACGAATGCCCCACCAGTGCCGGTCTTTCCAGTCCGAGAGAATCCATAAAACCCAGGACAAAAGTGCAGAACTCCGAGAGGTAATACCCTTCGCTGTTACGCTCGTTCTGCCCGAACCCCAGCAGGTCGGGCGCATACAGGGTATAACGAAGGGAAAGGGCGGTCATCGTGCGGAGCCAGTCCCGCGAATCGCTGGCGCCGCCGTGCAGCAGGACTACGGGAGGTCCCTTACCCGCCTTGAGATAATGGGCCCGGTAGCCGCTTACGTTCGTCTGTAAATTCTCGATACCCGCCGGGATATTCTCGACCGTATTAACTCCTCTTGACATCCGTTGTACCTTCCAGTTGCACGAAATCGATGAACTCTTCCACCAGGCGTGTTACTACCCGCTCTTTCCGGTAAACGCAGTAGAAGTCGCGCCTGAGGTCCAGCCCGGCGACTCGTACCTGCTTTATCAGGCCCAGCACCAGGCTTTTCTTTATCGCCAGGTTCGAAACGAAGGCGATGCCGGCGCCGCCTTCCACCGCCGCCACTACGGCCTGGCTGGTCCCCAGTATCAGTATCGGCTTGAATTTTTTAAGGTTTAATCCTTCCCTGGAGAGATAGCTCTCCAGATGGCGTTGCGTACCCGACGTATTCTCGCGGAATATAAGCGACTCTCCTTCCAACTCGCCTGCCGATATCTGGTCGCGTCGGGCGAAAGGGTGTTCCGGAAACACGGTAAGGACGATTCTGTCCTCGGCTACCTTCAACGACGTGAGTTCGTGACCTTCTGGTGATATGCCGCAGAATCCCAGCTCGTACCGATTTTGTTCCACCCCGTCGATGACGGCCAGTGAATCGGAAATATCTACCTGTACTCTCACGGCAGGATGCATTTTCTTGAATTTGGCCAGCATTCCCGGCAGCAGGAACTCACCGGGGATGGTGCTGGCGGCGATGAGCAGTTCCCCGGAGACTTCTTCCCGTAATTGCTCGAGGTCGTGCTGGAGCTGCCCGCGCTCCCCTTCGATGAATTTCGCGAAGTGTAAAAGACGCTTGCCGGCTGCTGTCAACGTGATTTCTCTCCGCGAGCGGTCAATCAGGCGTGTGCCGAGTTCCTGCTCCAGTCTTTGAATTTGAAAGGAGACTGCCGGCTGGGTTATCGCCAATTTTTTTGCTACCTCTGAGAAGCTACCGAGCCTGACTACCTCTTGAAACGTTTTTAAATGTTCTAAATTCATAACGTTAACTATAAATTATATTTATGTTGCGCAAAGAAATATCTTATGTTATAATCTCCCGGGAATATTTTAAAGTATTGATACCAATTCATCAAGAAAGAAGGATCAGGAATGGCTGATGAAAATGTAGAGATGTGGGAGAAACTGGGTATTGATATAGAAAAGCACAACGCTCTTCTGAACAGACTGGGGCCGGCTTACCAGGAAATATTTCTCTCGAGGGAGAACCGCCCGGAAGGTATGGGTTTCTATGATTTCGTCGTCGGTGATATTCACGGTATCCGGGTGAAGGAGCTTCGTGCGCACGCGGCAAAGGGTGGTAAGGTGGTGGCTACCTACTGTGTCTTCGTCCCGGAAGAGATTGTCTGGGCGGCCGGCGGTATTCCCGTGGGACTGTGCGCCGGAGCGCAATTCTCCATTCCCATGGCTGAACCCATTCTCTCCCGTAATACCTGCGCTCTTATAAAGTCATCACTCGGTTTCAAGCTGGGTCTTGTTTGCCCGTATGTCCAGGCCAGCCACTTGATTGTGGGCGAGACGACCTGCGACGGCAAAAAGAAGATGTTTGAAATACTAAACGAATATCACCCGGTTTACGTCATGGAAGTACCGAACAAGAAGTCGGAGCGTAGTCAGGAACTCTGGTTGGGCGAGGTCAGGGCCTTTAAAGATGTTATCGAAGACCTCACCGGCAATAAGATAACCGCCGACAGCTTGGCGGAGGCTATTGATAGTGTCAACGCGCGCCGTCGAGCCTTACAGAGGCTGTACAACCTGAGAAAAGCCAGTCCTGCACCTATCAGTGGTCGGGATGCCCTATTGGTGACTCAGGTATCTTTTTATGATGACGTCAAGCGTAATACCCAGATGATCAACGCCCTCTGTGACGAGCTTGACGAGCGAGTGGCGTCGGGACAGGGTATCGCCCCTGAGGGTACCGCACGTATCCTCGTTTCCGGTTGCCCCCAGGCTATTCCCAACTGGAAGCTGCACCAGGTAATCGAGTCGGCCGGAGCGGTGGTCGTCGGCGAGGAGACCTGCACCGGCACGCGGTTCTTCAGCGAGCTTGTACCATCCGTCGATAGTAATTTAGACAAACAGATTGAAGCCGTTGCCAATCGTTATATGAACATCCACTGTGCCTGTTTTACGCCCAACGAAGAACGACTAGACGATATCGTCAGACTGGCCAGGGAGTGCAAGGTTGACGGGATAATCCATTATAATCTCCAGTTCTGTCATACCTACGCTACCGAGGCGGCACAGGTGGAGAAACGCCTGGAGAAGGAGGGGCTGCCGCTGTTACGTATCGAGACGGACTACAGCGACGAAGATACTGGGCAGATAAAAAACCGCGTTGAAGCATTTCTGGAGATGGTAAAGCCTTGATTTACGCCGGACTTGATGTTGGCTCCCGCACGATTAAAATGGTTACCTTCGATTCTGTCGTCAGGGAGGCGAAGGTTGTAGCTGCGGGGGTTAATCCTTTACAGCTCTGTCGGGAATTATTGGAAAATAAGGAATACTCACGGCTGGTGGTGACCGGTTACGGTCGCCACCTGGTCGCTTCGGCGCTGGGAGGAGATATCGTGTCGGAGATAAAGGCCTTCGCTATTGGAGCCCGCTATCTGTTCCCCGAATGCCGTTCAGTGATTGATATCGGCGGGCAGGACTGCAAAGTCATTCTTCTTACCGAAGAGGGCGGGGTGGGGAAATTTGAGATGAACGACCGCTGCGCGGCCGGTACGGGCCGGTTCCTGGAGATTATGGCCGGTACTCTGGAAACATCCGTCGCGGATATCGGGGACCTTGCTTTAAGTGCGTCTCGAACAATTAGCATCAATAGTCTTTGCACGGTGTTCGCCGAATCGGAGGTAATATCGCTCATTGCCAGGGGTGAAGAGCCCGGCGCTATCGCTCTCGCCATCCATGAAGCAATCGCCACCCGGATCCGTACCATGGTGCTGCGGGTAGGAATTAAGGAAAAAATTGTCTTCGCCGGCGGGGGTTCGTATAACCGATGCCTGGCTAGGTTACTGGAACAAAAACTCGGCAAGCAGCTTATCATCCCGGAATCACCGCAAACGGTCGGGGCGCTGGGCGCGGCGCTTTTAGCCGGGGAGTGTAAAACGGGGAACTGAAAAGGGGGTAAAATATGCCGTCTAAAGTCATATTGATTCAATCCGAAGTACTGGGAAGAGGCAATGATGAACTCGGCGGACTGCTCATGTCCAGCTTTCTGCAACTTCTGGGAGAGAGCCAGGAAAAACCCGCCAAACTGGTATTCTGGAATACGGGAGTACGACTTGTCTGTGAAGGTTCCTGGGCGCTGGAGCACCTCCGGGAGCTTGAAGGACAAGGGGTGGAAATACTAGCCTGTGGTACCTGTCTGGATTTCTTTGAACTCAAAGATAAACTCGGTGTTGGTAAGCCCACAACGATGGTACAGTCAATAGGGTCGTTGCTCGATGCTGACATGGTCTGCCTGTGATAAAGGTGGCGTCAAGTAACTTCGAGGAGTAGAATATAGCCGGAGTAGATAAGATGGATGAGAAAAAGAAGCGTCTCACCGAAACAGTACACGGGTCGGGTTGAGCCTGCAAGATAGGTCCGGGTGACCTCGCCCAGGCGCTTGCCGGCCTCCCCTTCCAGTCCGATCCAAATCTTATCGTCGGGATGGAAAGAGCCGAGGATGCCGGCGTATACAAGCTTACCGGTGACCTAGCTATCGTGCAAACGGTCGATTTCTTTACCCCAATCGTCGACGATGCCCACCAGTTCGGCCAGATAGCCGTAACCAACGCTTTAAGCGATGTTTACGCCATGGGCGGCAGGCCTCTGACGGCACTAAATATCGTCTGCTTTCCCCGGGATGCCATGGATATCTCCGTCCTTCAAGACGTGCTCAGAGGTGGCATGGACAAGATGCACGAGGCCGGGGTGATACTGGTCGGTGGGCATACCGTGGAAGACCCCGAGCTCAAATACGGCCTGGCGGTCACCGGCACCATTCACCCGGATAAAGTAATTCAAAACTGCACGGCCAGGGCGGGTGACAAGCTGATACTGACGAAGCCGCTGGGCACGGGGATAATCAGTACCGCTATCAAGGGCGGTAAAGCCGACGAAGAATCGGTAGAGAGCATCGTCAGGTCCATGACCGCGCTTAACCGGACGGCTTCCGAACTGATGGTGGAGGTTGGCGTGGATGCCTGCACCGATATTACCGGCTTCGGACTGCTCGGTCACGCCGGCCAGATGATTGAAGGCAGCGATGTCGGTATGGTAATTGATGCGGCGAGTGTCCCTTGCTTCCCCGGGGCTAAAAAGCTGGCGGAAATGGGCATGATTCCCGGCGGACTCCGCCGCAACCGTGACTTTCGGAAGAATATGGTGGATATCGGTACAAATATTCCAGAATTCCTGCAGGATATTCTCTTCGACCCGCAGACGTCGGGCGGACTGCTCATAGCTGTACCGGAGAATAAAGCATCAAAGCTGCTTGATGAGTTGCATGAAAAAGGCGTTAGTGAAGCCGTAATCATCGGAGATGTGGTAGCGCAGAATAAGGGCAGGATTCAGGTAAAATAGGCTGATAACAATAAAAAGTAAGGAATTCACCCCGGATATACCACCTAGAACTATGTTCTATCCCCTCCCAGAGCCCCTGTAATCAAAATCTATGTATATTATAGTGTTGAAATATCTCTTTATATTATTCAAGCATGCACCGGCACAGGATTTTTAATGTAGAGCTTTGCCGGAATACAGGGAAATACTTTTTAACGAAGCTGCGCTGCCATCCTGTGGAAAAGCTCTTCGTCATCCTTGATGCCCCGGACGTCGATGCCCGACTGGCTGTAAGCCCTTACCATCGCCTCGATGAGCTTGGTCTTGCTCAGCTTCTTGCCGCCGCTGAATTTGGCTGTCGATGCCAGGCTCTCCAGGTAGGCGTCTTCCTCCCGGTTCAGAAACACCGACAGCTTGATCATCGAAGGACGTGTCTGCCCGGGCTGCCTGGAGAATGATTTTGATTCGGGCGGTCGTTCTACCGTCGAGGTGACTCTATCACCCCCGGTAAGTCGGTCCAGAGCGGTACCGTAAGCGAGTTCCTCGGTTATTCTAGCTCTTTTCATTCAGCACCTCTTCTGTTAATAGTCTGTAGGCTATTGCGCCGTCGGAAGTAGGCGCATAGGTCAGGATTGACATCCCCGCTGCCGGTGCCTCCTTGAAACGCACGCTGGTGGGGACGGTGTTCTCAAATACCTTGATGCGACTGCCGAATGCCCTCTTGGTGACGTCGATTACCTCCCGACTGTGCAGTGTACGCGGATTGGTCATGGTGAAAAGTATGCCGAGTATCTCCAGGTCATGGTTGAGCTTCTCCTTGACTTCGATGATGGTGTGCAGCAGCAGCGCCAGCCCCTTCATCGCCAGGAAATCGGCCTGCAGCGGGATGAGCACCTTGTCGGCGGCCGCCAGGGCGTTGATGGTCAGGAGTCCCAGACTGGGCAGGCAGTCGATGAGTATATAGTCGTAAGAGTAGCGCACCGGCCTGATTATCTCTTTTAATATCGATTCACGTTCGGGGATGCCCACCAGGTCCAGCTGTGCCTGTGAAAGCTCGATATTCGAAGGCACGATGTCGATGGCGGGGTTATCGGTGTTCAGGGCAATCTGTTCGATGGAAGGGCCCCCGTTCTTCAGCATTACCGTCCTCAGGACGTCGTAGGTGGTAAGTCTCAGGTTGTCCGGGTTTATACCGAAATTTACCGAAAGGCTTCCCTGGGGGTCCCAGTCGATGAGAAGGACGCGTTTATGATGCTCGGCGAGCCCCTGGGCGAAAGCAGCCGCGGTTGTCGTCTTTCCTACTCCGCCTTTCTGGTTGGCGATACATACTACCGGCATCTATTTACCCCTTTATTTGATGTAAATTATAGAGTAATTGCGCAAATGCGTCAATACTCTTTTACGCATGTCCGGATAAAAAATTCGTTGGGTGGTAGAAAATACCGCAGTAGTGAGCTTTTGATGGGATGAAAAATTAAGAATATTGATATTTTAAGAAATTTTTCTGAAAATTCTCAAAAAGGGTATTGACAAAATCAATATTCGGGGTTATAATATATTAAAATAATTAATTATCAAGTTAACAAAATTAATAATCCCGATTGTTAAAGGCAAAGGAAGGCTGAAAAATGGCAAAAGAATGGCAAGAGTTAACGGAAATGACCCGCGGGAAACCGATAACGGTAGAGCGCGTACGACTGGTCGATAGCGGTATCGCCATAGAGGGGAGTTTCACCCTCCCGCCGTTGGCGAACCTCTCCGCCGAAGACCAGGTTTTTGTCATGGCATTTGTCCGGTGTCACGGCTCTATCAAGGACATGGAAGAGATGTTCGGCATAAGCTACCCCACTGTGAAAAACCGCATCAACCGCGTCGCCGAGCAATTCCAGTTCGTCGAGATGGTCGCCCCCTCTGCTTCCCAGGATGACGTTATCTCCGAACTGGAGCACGGCGATATCACGCCCGAAGAAGCGATAAGGAGGTTATCGAAATGAACCGTCCACCCCTGCTGATGCGCCTGCGCATCCACAACGAGGGCCATAACTTCGGACTGTGGCTGCCGCTGTTCCTGCTGATACCCGTTGCCCTGGTGGTATTTATCATCCTGTCGCCGCTGATACTGCTCGCCGTTATCATACTCTGGCCGACCGGCTGGGGAAGGGTGGCTCTGCTGGCTCCCTGGTACGCCTGGAATTGTATCTGCGCCACCCGCGGCCTCAGTGTTGATGTCCAGGGTCCCCGAGAATACGTAAAAATCGCTTTTATATAAGCGAATTAAGGAGGATATTATCATGACCGACAACCAGAAGAAAATACTCGAGATGCTTGCCGAAAAGAAGATTAGTACCGATGAAGCCTACCGACTGCTCAATGCCCTGGGCTCGGAAGAGGGCGGGCAGAAGGAAGCCCCGAGGGTACAGACGGGTACCGTGTTAAAGCCAAAGTACCTGCGTGTCACCGTTACTCCCAGGGAAGGCGCCGACCCGCAGCATGCCGACCGAGTTAATGTGCGAGTGCCTATGTCCCTGGTACGCGCTGGAATAAAGCTGACCTCTCTCATACCTCACGATGCCACGGACAAGATTAACGACGCCCTGCGGGAGAAGGGGATCAACTTCGATGTGCGTAATATCAAGGCGGAAGACATCGAGGAGCTTATCAACGCGCTGGGTGAACTGGAAGTGGACGTCGAGACCGGACACGGCGAAAAAGTAAAGGTATTCGTCGAATATTAATTGTTAAGGAGTTAAGATAATGGGTTATTTTAAAATACTTGCGGCTATCCCGGGATTTTTTCTGAGCTCACTGTTCCTCATGCTGCTCTGGGACCCCATCAGGGAGCACTTGGGCTGGGGGGACATCGGTTACGTGACCGCCATGCTGATTACCATTACTCTCTGGCTGGTGGTGGCGCCGCTGGCGGCCGTCGGTAAAAAATACCATCACTAAAATACCGGGCGGGGTTGGTGTAAACGGACTACCAGACTGCTCTACCGGCCCCGCATTCTTTTTCTCTCTTTTAGACTCAAATTACCTCAATATTCCCCGCCCCTCCAGGTCATCGGCGACGTCGTCCAGCTTTAGCTCGGCAAGGTTTTCCCTGGTCGGCACACCGGTATCCACGTTCCAGCCGCGCAGTCCGTAATATTCGCTCTTCATCTCCTCGAATTTATCTTTCCCAACGACCTTACCCGCCTGAGATATCACCTCGCCATCGTGACCGGGCGCCAGGCAGTCAACGTTCAGGTGCAGTTCGCCTTTGCGCAGGGGTACGTCATGATAGTAGTCCATCAGCCGGTCGCCTTCGCGTCCCGGCCATCCCTGCCGCAGCAATATCGCCCTCTGCAGGTTGAAGATTCTCTCGCCCTTCCGGTACAACCCTGCCTCGTCGGTCTCTTTACCGGTAATCGCCGAATATATCTCGCTTTCCGTCACCGGTGCCTCGTTGATGCCAAGTCCGGGCTTCCGCGGCAATCCCTTGGCGCTGGACTCTTTTAGCTTGGTTTTAGTGTAAACGTCGCTTTCGGTGAGGGGGCCGCTTTCGTCTCCCCCGAAGCGGAATGTCTGGGCCATCGTCCACCGCAGGTCGCAGATAACCAGGCTTTCCTTGGCGAAAACGCGGTCCTGGAGTTTCTTGGCCGCCAGCGCCTTGCCTTCGTACGTGGAAAAGTCGGCGGCGATGGGGCTGCCCCACAGTCCGCTGGCGAGTCGCCGGTAGGTCTCTGATGAGAACGGAATGTTTTTATCTCCCTCCGCCCATCGCAGCCAGGTCAGCAGTGGCATGGCGACTTCATGGAGCTGCTGAATCGGCCTCCTCGGCTCAAGAGCGTAGAGAAGGGCTGTTGTCATTATCAGCCGGGGGTCGTAGTCTTTGTTCTCGCTCCCCCGCGTGGCGATATACATACTCAACATTTCTTCAGCCTGCGGTCCGACCGCCGCAGCGGCAGCGATGGTACCACGTGCCAGTATTTCGCCGAAGCCATCACGGTAGGTTATCTTCTTTATGATTTGTTCGATAAATTCGGGGCCGCCGAACTCCGAAAGGGGAAGCCCCGTACCTTTATCAGTGACGAGGCCTTCCCGGTAGCACGATTCAAGAAATAGAATCATCCCGCTCAGTATGGCGGTGTCGATGCCGTAGCCGTCGGTGAGTCTGGTTGCCAGCAGGTGTTCCCCATTATCTTTGCCGGCGTATTTCATCGTCGGCACCGCGTAGAACATGGAAGCCTGGCAGAGTGCCTTGTACGTGCGGTTGTCAGCGGCGTGGTACAACTGCCGGGAGCAGCCGATGCCGCACCCGTAGCAGGCGTGGTTCCGGGTCAGTCCCGGTATCGCCCACGGTGAGGGCAACTGAGCCTTGGCCGTGGTCGCCTGTATGCGGTCGACCAGCTGCCTTACCCTGGAGGGGTCGGCGGCTTCCGGTCTATTATCGCCGGGAGCGACGACGATGGCTTTGAGGTTTTTCGACCCCATCACTGCGCCGAGACCGCCACCGCCGGAGGCTCCCCCTTCCGCCAGCACGATGGAGTAGGGTATCAGGTTCTCCCCGGCCGGGCCGATGGTCAGGACGCTGGCGTTTTTACCCAGTTCCGCTTTCAGATTATCGCTTGCCGCGAAGGTAGTCCGTCCCCAGATATGAGAGGCGTCGCGTATATCAACTTTTCCGTCGTGGACGTAAATATAAACGGGTTTTTCCGCCTTTCCCTGTACGGCGATGGCATCGTAACCCGCGTATTTCAACCAGGTACCCCACCGCTCCCCCAGATTGCAGTAGGAGAACGATTCCGGGTCGCTGTAGGACGTTTTGCCACAGACTTTCCAGCGGGAGCCGGCGAAGCCGGGAAACCCGGCCAGGGGACCGGAAGCGCAGATGAAGCAGTTCTCCGGGTCCGTGGCTTTTGCTTCGGACGGTACCATCTCCCAGTAGAGTCGGGCGGCGATGCCGTGCCCGCCGATGTATTTATCGGCATAATCGGCGGTATCCAGTTCGGCTGTTTTACCGTCGGATAGATTTACTTTCAGTATTTTGCCGGCGTATCCGTATTCAGGCATTTTAAGGTCCCCTTCTTAGCCGGTTTTAATGCCTAGCTCTTTCAGCTTGGCGGCGGATGGATTGCCGTCTTTATCCCAGCCGCGTACCGAGTAGTATTCATCGAGCATCGTGTCCAGGTCTTTCTGGCTGATGAGTTGCCCTTTGGACGCCCCTTCCTTGATGGCTTCCGTCATCAGGCGCTTGGGGAAGGTATCGTCCTTGCGGGTAAATCCCTCTCTGATATTAAATAATCGGGCGATATTATTAATCCTCTCGCCTATTTTCTCGATTTCCTCCGGTGTGAAATCCGTACCCGCGACGGCATTGACCAGGTCGGCGGTGTTCTGGCAGGCTATCCCGGGCACGGCCATGTCCAACAGGAAGGCGCACATCGGGGCGCAGTCGCAGGTAACGCAGCGGATGTCCTGGTTCCACTTGGTCAGCCTGCCTTTGCCCTCGACAACCATTCTGTCAACCTGCTCCGGGACGGGTATATCGAATATTTCCTGGAAGGCGTAGCCCCGGTTATGGTCGGCGCCGGTATAGGCTGTGGCGTAGTTCAGTCCGTGCGCCTTGGCTCCCCTCACGTCGTAGGCCGGTAATTCCAGCCCTTTGACATGCATGGCGTAAGCCTCCGAGCCCTTCCCGATTATACCCGCCGCCTTTTTTGTGCCTTGGGCCAGGATATCGCCGAGTCCCTCCCGGTAGGTTATCCTGCGCAGCATCTCCAGCAGGATGTTATGATTCCCGAATTTAAGTTCGAGACCATCGGTGTCCTTCTTGGTAAGAATCCCTTTTTCGTAGAGTTCCATGGCAAAGCCGATGACCACGCCCGCCGACATCGTGTCCAGCCCGTATTCGTCGCACATTCTGTCGGCGGCGATGACCGCGGGGAGGTAATCTATACCCAGCGTGCTCCCCAGCGAATAGGTCGTCTCGTATTCGGGACCCTCGCTCATGTAGCCCGCGTAAGGACCCTCTGTGACCAGTTTTATCTGGCTGCATCCCACCGGGCAGTCGTGGCAGTGGGCCTTGTGGACTATCATCCTGGCCTGGGCGGCGTCGCCGAGTCCCCTGACCATGTCGATTTCGCCCGTGGCCGACCAGTTATTAATTGGATATATTCCCATCCCGGAAGTGGCGTCGACGACCATCGGCGTGCCCGACTTGGAGAACTGGGGATAGAGTACGGGACTGTCCTTCATTGCCTGGTTCATCGCCTGGCGCGCTTTCTTGAATTTTTCGGCATCGACGACGCCGGGTCGGTGGCTGCCCCGCACGGCGATGGCTTTGAGGTTCTTGGAGCCCATCACTGCCCCCAGGCCTTTTCTACCTGCTGCTCTTCTCTCGTTGACGATGCAGGCCATCGGACCGAGTTTTTCCCCGGCGGGACCGATGCAGGCAATCCGGTAGTTCTGGTCGCCAAGTTCATCCTTGATGATAAGCTGCGTATCGGTGGTCAGCATGCCGCATAGTTTCTCCGCGCTTCGGAAGCGTACTTTGCCGTCCTTTATTGCCAGGTAAGTCGGTTTTTCCGACTTCCCATCGATAATCATCATGTCGTAGCCCGCCATTTTCATCTCGGCGGGGAACTGTCCGCCCGAGAGAGCCATGCCAACAGCACCGGTCAGCGGCGATTTAGCCACCACTGACATCCGGCTGGCGCAGGCTGCCCCGGATGCTGTCAGCGGCCCCACCGCGAAAATGAGCTTGTTTCCTTCGTCCAGCGGGGGAGTCTTCGGTTTGACCTCGTCGTACAGGCATTTGATGGCGAACCCCGCGCCTCCCAGGTAGTTTTTCACCAATTCGTCCGGTACCGTCTCTTCGCTGGACGTCTGGTTACTTAGATTTATTCTTAATATCTTTCCTGCGTACCCACCGCTGTACATGACATTCCTCCTGAACTATATATACGAAATAATTACATATATTACATCATTACACTGCCGCCATTGACGATGATGTATTGTCCGGTGATGAAATCCGAGTCGGACGAGGCCAGGAACACCGCCGTCCCTACCAGGTCGTTCGGTTCCTCGCGGCGCTTGATACACTGCATGTCAACGGTAGCATCGAAAGAAGCCCGATTACCCTCCTGTCCTAGGCTGGCTTCGGTGGCGGTAAAACCCGGAGCGATGCTGTTGACGTTAACACCAGCAGGACCCAGGGCTCTGGCCAGCCCCTGCGTCAGGGCATAGACAGCCGCCTTGCTGCAGGAATATGCCAGTAGGTTGACGCTTCCCGGCACCCTGAAAACGTCCGAGGCGATATTGATGATTTTGCCGCTGCCGGCCTTAACCATCAGGCGGCCGATAGCTTTACAGCACAGATAAGTGCCCCTTACATTGATTTCAAACATACGGTCCCAGTCAGCTACCAACCAGGCGTCCCATTCACGCCGTTCGACTCCATAGTACATGGCGGCGTTATTCAGCAGAATATCCACCCTGCCGTAGAGTCGCATCACCTCCTCGGCCATTTTTTGCGTGTCTTTCTCTTCGGAAATATCGGCCTTCATGGCGAAGGCTTCTCCGCCCCTAGCCTTTATTTCTTCCGCCGTGACCCGGGCGCGTTCCAGGCTGATATCGGGTAGCAGCAGCCTGGCGCCTTCATCGGCGAACCTCAGAGCGAATACCTTGCCCAGGCCCCGCCCCGCCCCGGTGATAATGGCTACTTTATCCTTCAACGCGGGTGACATAGAACCCTCCTTTGGATTATCCTGATGTGCCGGTCATGATATTTTAAGACTTTTAGTCAAATTATCGCTACTGGTTACCCAGCCGAAAACCGAAGCAACAGTCCATACCGTGGCTTCCTGGGTGTATTCGGGTCCGGTATTACCGCAGCCGTCGCTGATAAGTATGGGAAAATACTCATGAAAAAAGGCATCGCGCAGGGTAGATTCAACACATACATTGGTAAAAAGTCCGGTAAATACCGTGTATTTAATGTTATTTGTCTTTAATATAGCATCGAGGTCTGTTTTAACGAAGCCGCTATACCGGGTTTTATCAACGACGATATCATCGGTTTCGGGTTTAAGCTCATCGACTATTTCCTGGTCCCAGGTACCTCTGGTCAGGAACTTGCCCCTCAGTTCGGGATTTTTACGCATCAGTGCCAATCCACTCTGTTTCCAGTAGTTGGGCGATTCCTGGCCACCGGCATCGGACAGGTCCTGGCTGTAGGTCATCCTGAGAAAGACGATTCTCATCCCGCTATCTCTGGAGATTCCGACAATCTTCTTATTGACCTCGATGATTCGCCTGGCTTTATCTTCGTTTAGCCGCCCCATGTAATCGAACAATCCGCCCCTTTTACAGAATGCGTTCTGCATGTCCACCACGATTAAAGCCGTCCTTGCGGTGTCCAGCGTAATTGCTTCCGGTTCTGCCTTTAAAATTATCTCCATGAATGCCGTTCCCCGTTTTGTTCAACTGGCACTGATTTTACATCTTACCCCTTCCAGCGTCAATTCAGTAGAGGGTTTTCCGGTTATTTTATTGCGTTTGACAATTTATCCACCGATATGCAATATTACACGTAAATAAATACTTCATTGTATATCATGCCTTTCATTTCTCAATTCCGTTAATATTAGATGGCCGGGAGGTTAGACGTGCCGAATGGTTTCATGGGAAAAATCCTGTGGGTGGACCTTTCCAGGAAGGAACTAAGGGAAGAACCGCTCGACGAGAAGACGGGTCGAGAATTCCTCGGCGGCTACGGCCTCGGTGCCCGTATATTGTTCAGTCGGCAGAAAGCCGGCGTTGACCCACTCGGCCCCGCGGCTATTCTCGGTATCACCACCGGCGTACTTACCGGCACCGACGCCCTGGGAGGCTCACGGTACATCATGGTGGGAAAATCGCCGTTGACGGGTGGCTGGGGGGATGCGAACTCGGGGGGTAATGTGGGGCCTTATCTGAAATTCGCCGGATACGACGCCGTCTTCTTCACCGGTATCTCGGACAGGCCTGTCTATCTCCACATCAATAACGGCAAGGCCGAGATTAAAGACGCCGGTAAAATCTGGGGCAGGGATACCTTCGAGACGCAGGACATAATCTGTGAGGAACACGGCAAAGAACTCGAGGTGGCCTGCATCGGGCCGGCAGGGGAGAAGGTGGCCTTGATTGCTTCGGTGATGAACAACAAGGGACGCGCTGCGGGACGGTCCGGACTGGGGGCGGTGATGGGTTCCAAGAAGCTCAAGGCGATCGCGGTACAGGGCAATTTGAAAGTGCCTGTGGCTGATGCCCCCGGGCTCAAGGAGATGAGAAAGCGACATACGGCGGAGCTGGGCGGGCATGTTGTCGGCTTGCGGGATAACGGGACGCCGACTATCTTCAACATGTGCTGCGAGATGGACGATGCCCCCACCAAGAACTGGGGGGGCGTGGCCGGTATAGACATGCCCACCTATACCAACCTCGGGGCTGAGCCGGTGGTTGCCAAAGAAGAAAAAAAATTTGGCTGCTACCGCTGTCCCATCGCCTGCGGCGGTCTCATGAAGGCCGGTGAGGGCGAGTATAAATACGCCGCCGGCTCTCACAAGCCGGAGTACGAGACGCTGGCGGTGTTCGGACCCAACTGCTGCAACGACAACCTGGAGTCCGTCATAGTGGCCAACGATATCTGCAACCGCTACGGTCTTGATACCATTTCAGCCGGGAGCTGCATCGGCTTTACCATCGAATGCTATGAAAACAACATTATCACTATTAATGATACAGATGGTTTAGAGATGAACTGGGGCAACCACAGGGCTGTCGTCGCCATGACGGAGAAACTGGCTAGGCGCGAAGGCTTCGGGGATGTCATCGCGGACGGTGTGAAAAAAGCCGCGGAGAGAATCGGTAAGGGTTCCGAGAAATACGCCATGCACGTCGGCGGGCAGGAGTTCGGTGCCCACGACCCGCGAGGCGGCTGGGGATTTGCCACCGGCTATGGCACCGACCCCACCCCTGGTCGCCACACCCAGGGCGGCGGCATGGTGCCGCCCGGCGTGGATATTCCCCGGATTGAGCGTAGTCAGCGTAAAGGACGCGGTCTCCACCACAGGATAAGCACCTGCTTCAACCATGCCACCAATTCCATGGGAATGTGCAATTTCATCATCGGCGGTTTTCCCCACATCGATAACCTCATGGAATCGCTGAARGCSATTACCGGCTGGAAYGACCTYACTGTGGAAGAGCTTATCAGGACCGGCGAGCGGATTACCAACGTGCGGCAGGCTTTTAACATCCGGGAAGGACTGAAAACCCCGTTYGACTTCCCCGACCGAATGTTGGGCAGACCTCCCAAGACGGTCGGTCCCCGTGCGGGTATCACTATGACCCGGGCGGAGATTTTTAACGAATATCTCAGGGAGATGGACTGGGACTTCGATACCGGCAGGCCCAGCAAAGAGAAGCTTATCGAACTCGGACTTGATGATATTCTTAAGGAACTTTATAAATAAAGTTCAGAATATTCAAATAAAGCGGGCCTCCGGTTGTACGAATATCGCCCTTCCTTTTAAGAACACTATACCTTGCTAAACGAGGTAAATATATTTATAATGTTACCCGATTATACCCACCATACCAATTACGGGAGAAAGCAGGGGCAAGGTTATGGCTGAGGATTTTCTGGTCGCGACTGACCTTCACAAGAGCTTCCATGATTTTAAAGCCGTTAACGGCGTTTCTTTTTCTATCGCCAAGGGCGAGATTTTTGGCTTGCTGGGTCCCAACGGCGCTGGTAAAACCACCACCATACGCATGCTTTCCACGGTGCTGGAAGCTGACAGCGGTGAGATTATCATTGGCGGTCATTCCGTCCGAAAAAAGGCCGAGTCGGTGAGGGCTCTCATCGGCGTCTGCCCTCAGGAGCTGGCATTGTATGAAGACCTTTCCGCCATGGAGAACCTGATATTCTTCGGTCGTATGGATGGATTGAATACACGGGATGCCCGCGCTCAGGCTGAGGAATACCTGAAGCTGATGGGACTTCAGGACAGGGCTAAAGGGAGAGTAGCCAAATTCTCCGGGGGCATGAAACGCCGTATCAATCTGGCTATCGCTCTGATGGGTAATCCCCAGCTTGTCTTCATGGACGAACCTACCGTCGGTATCGATCCGCAGTCGCGCAACCGCATCTATGAGACCATCGAGGGACTGCAGAGTAAAGGTATGACCATCCTCTACACTACTCACTATATGGAAGAAGCCGACCGCCTATGCGACCGTATTGCCATCATGGACGGCGGCAAGATAATCGCCATGGATACACCGCGTGCGCTCAAGGCTCAACTGGGAGATTCAGAAAAGGCGACGCTGGAAGACGTTTTCCTGAATCTGACCGGGCGAAGCCTGCGCGATTAGACTGGAAAATTATGCGGGCCATATATATCGCTCTCAACGAAGTAAGACTCTACCTGCGGGATAAGGGAGACCTTGCCTTCAGCCTGCTCCTGCCCATCGTTACCGTTGCCCTTGTTTACGCCGCCTTCGGCGGGGAGACGAGATTTGAGGGTGACGCCTACGTGGTGGATGAGGATAACGGCCTGTATTCGAATATACTGATTGACCAGCTTGAAGCGGTGGATGGCGTTGATGTTGAGCTGCTGACAGCCTCCGAGGCCGATGCCAAGCTGGACAATTCTGATGTTTTGCTGGTGCTTTTCATCCCCGAAAATTTCTCGGAGGACCTGAAATCCGGAGAGCCTACACATTTGCTTTTTAAACAGAGAGGCAATGCCGGAGACGAGGGACAGATCGTACGGAGTATCATCCAGGGTGTGGTTAGTGAGATAAACAAGGAGTTCACGGTTAGGAGCCAGGTTGCTGAGATAGTGCAGGATAGGGGAATTACGCAGGACCAGATTGAAAACAATGTACAGGAATTGTTGGCTGAGGAGCGCGCCCGGCCGCTGGTGGGAGTGAACGAGGAGGTCTTGGGAGGAAGTTCCGACTTTGAGACCCAGTTTCTACCAGGTATCGTCACCATGTACGTTCTCTTCGCCGTCTCCATGACCGCTCGCATAATCGTTGAAGAACGTCGTAACGGGACGTTGGAACGTTTGCTTTCTACACGTCTCAGCGTTGGCCAGCTCTTTTTAGGTAAGTTCTTGGCCAATATGTCACGCGGATTCGTGCAGACGCTCATCCTCCTGGTGCTGTCTTATATCGTCTTTCAGATGTTCACCCCTCTAACGTTTCTACAATCGCTGGTTATTGCCCTACTTTTCACGGCGGCGGTCAGCGCCATCGGACTTATCATCGCCTCCATCGCCCACAGTGAAGAAGGGGCTTCCTGGATAGCCGTCGTTTTTTCGGTAATCTGCTTTATGTTCGGCGGTACTTTCTTCCAGGTCGCCAAAGACTCGGCATTCTACTCTATAAGTCGGATATCTATCAATACCTATGCCAATGATGCTTTTGATACGATATTAACCGGGGGAGGTTCTCTTGCCAATGTTAGCACAGACCTGCTGGTACTTGTAGGAGTCACTGTGGTTGGATTAATGATCAGCCGATATCTCTTCAGGATTGTAGCCGGGGGTAAATAGAGAAACTATGAAGCAGTTTAATTATATGTGGCTGATTGCTCTCAAAGATTTGAGAATCTTTGTGAAAGACCGTGCCGCATTGTTCTTTTTCATAATCTTCCCCTTCATGTTTATTCTGTTGTTCTATTTCCTTAATCTAGGCGCGGCTACGGACGAACGATTGACCTACTATCTGGTCACCAGCGAGGCGGAAGGAGGTCTCAGCCATCAGATAATTAACCTAATGGAGACAAAAAACGAATCTCAACTTAAACCCGGGGAACCTGTGTTTGTCGTTGAAAGCAATTTCGATGAAGCTTATCAGAAGGTTAAAGACGGTCAGTTATCCGGCTTCATCGCCTTTCCTGCCGACTTCACCGAGAGAATGACAACAGGGTCCGGCGCCCAACTTGAGGTCGTTGTAGACGCTGGAGCTGGTTACGATAGAGCTGCCCTTAACGGTATAGCTGCGGCTATCGCTTCACAGGTCGGTGCGGAACAAATCGTTATTAAAGCCAGCGTTTCACTGCTCGTCGAAGGTGGTATAATCCCCCCTGATGAAGAGAGTATAAACCAGGCGACCCGGCAGATTTTAGCTGAGATTACCGCCGAGCAAAGCCAGACTGGCGGGGAGCCGTCATTTATCGGATTCGATATTGAAAGAGTTGGTGATATCGAGTCCGGTAATCCGGCCGATTATGTTATCCCCGGCTATCTCGTCATGTTTGTCTTTTTCGCCGCCGCCGTAACCGCCGAGGCTATCGTGCGCGAGCGTCAAAACAACACCCTGGAACGGTTGCTGGCAAGCTCGGTTAATAAATCTACAATTCTTGGTGGCGTATATACCGGTACGGCAGTCAGGGGACTCATCCAGATATTGATATTCTGGGTAGCTGGCATACTTTTTTTCAAAGTCGACCTAGGGCAGTCACCACTGGCGGTTATAATTCTCTCTATCCTCATGGTGATAATGTCATCGGCGTTTGCCGTGATGCTGGCGACTCTGGTCAGGACACAGCGCAGCGCCGGTTCTCTGGCCAGAGTAACGGCGCTTATCCTTGCCCCTCTGGGAGGCTGCTGGTGGCCCCTCTTTATCCTCCCCGAATGGCTGCAGACGGTTGCCAAGATCAGTCCTCATGCCTGGGCAAACACCGGCTTTAACAAGCTGATGCTCTTTGGCGCTGATTTGGGGGCGGTGGTACCGGAGATGCTGGCGCTGGTGGTGTTTACCGTTATCTTCGGAGCCATCGCCATATGGAGGTTCCGCACCAGCGCCGTTTGAGTCTATTCCGTGGATAAACCTGTCCGTCTACCCGTATATTACGTAATGCGATGTGCCGCCCGTTGTCGTCTCGCTGCGGACGGATATGATGAAGTAAACCAGGTTCCAGGCATCGTTATAAGAATACATATCCACGTGCAGGATGTTGTCGTCCGGCGTTAGAATATTGTCGGTCCAGAGCAGCTCGAAGGTATCAATATCCACGCCCTCTTCGTATGTCCCGGGATATGACTCTCCATTCCATACGTCCGGGAAGGGACTGGAGAGATTCCAGAGTTCTTTGGTCAGTCCCGATGCCTGGCCGGTGATTGTTATCGATGACGTACCGAAGCTGTCGCCCTCGGCCACGAAGCAGGTTATCTTGGCGGCTACCGTCTCCGTGATAACGCCGTACTCGTCCCTTATCGGTTCCGGAACAATGAAGTTGGTAATATCACCGCCCGGTTGGCCGTCATCATCGAAGTCGAGACTCAGAAATTCATCATCGCCGGGATGGAAGGCGAAGTTATCGTCCCGGATGTAGATATAGTGCCCCGCCGTGTCCGGACTGGCGTAGACGATGATGAGAGACCACCCCGCAAAAGAGAAGTTGTTACCGGGGTTGGCGGATACGCCATCGACTGTATACACGGCATTGCCCGGATGGTGCTCTTCGCCCGGGTCTTCAGGATATTTTTTGACCAGAGCGGTGACGTCACGCGTACAAGCGTAGGAGAAGCCTTCCGGAGAGCCCCACATGGTATTGAGCATAACATAGGAACGCCCGGCAACCAGCGGTTCCGAACCTGATTCGGGATTGCTGCCGTCGAAGTACACCTGTTCGCCGTCTATCTTGAATACTATCTCAGTATCTACCGGGCAGTTGATAATCTTAATGTTATCGATGCGGGCTTTCTCTCCCAAGTCTCCGCATTCGATTACTTCAAACCTGAGTTTGAAATCGGCAGTAGTATACTCATCAGGAACTACATAGACGAATTCTCTCATGAAACTTCCCTGGTCGCCGCGGAATACTTCGACGTTGTTACTCCAGGAAGTGCCGTCGTCGCCGGAAACGGCAATATCGAGTCCATCTTCCTCAGATAGGCTACCGGTGCCTGAAATCTCGATATTATCGATATAGAGATTGTTCTGCCAATAGTCAAAGCCGTAAAATAGTAATCTTACCTTAAAACCATTGGTCAGATACGCACTCGGAATTCCTATGTTATCGTGTACGACGCCAGAAAAATCGTTCCGGAAAACACGCGTATAGCCGCTCCAACTGGAACCGTTATCACCGGAGAAAGCATACCAGAGACTGTCACCGTTATCGAGATTCACTTCCTCCCACCTGTCCCAGGAGATGAATGCTTCCCCTCCGGAAAAACCGCTCAGGTCTACTAAGCCGGTTTTCAGCGTCAGCCACCGTGTCGAGCTTGTATCGGGCTGGGTGGAATGAGCTTTGAAGCTATTGCTGGTAATAGACCAATCACCCCCGTTATCCCAGCTATTAAAATTGTCACAGTCATCGGCAAAAACCACGGCATTAACCTCGCTGCCGTAATCAAAGGTGATGATTATCGAACCCGGGGCGTAGGAAGACAGGTCCATATCGTTTTTCAGTGTAAGCAGCCTCGAGTCATTGCCATCACCGTAGTAATGGCCTTTAAACTGACCCGAATTGGCCTCCCAGCCTGTCGGGCTACTGTATGACCAGAATGTATCTATGTTATCACACGAGTCTTGAATTAGCGTTGTCTTTGATGCCTCGTTTCGCCAGCCTGCCCAGTACAGGTATGCCGCTATAGCGTCGGCATTTTCCGGTATGGTGTTCAAATTATACGAACTCGGCGTATGCCAGGTTTCGCGTATTCCCCACATATCTCCGTCATCATCTGATAGCAGGGAGCCGCCGATGGCTACGTAATCACCAGACATGGCATCTCCCATCTGGCGCAACTCGCATTTCGAGGAGAATGCCTGCACGGTTACGTCGCCAGTGTTGGAAACGATTTCGAAAAACCGGGTATCGACGTCCCACGAGAGGGGTACATCGTTGGGATTGGTAAAACCGAACTCACCCTGTGTCATCTCGGTGGTTATCCAGGCGATAGCGGCGGGCATCGCCGTTGGTGTTTCCGCAGGGGGCGTATATCCGAAGGTAAAATCAAGCGTGATTGGAGTCGCCTCGGGGTCGACTTCGGGGAAGCTTGTAAAATTCGGGTAGGGTGGATTGTAACCCCAGACCACGGTGGAACCACCGGGAGCGTCATTAACATTTATATAGTCCGGGTAGTACTCCTCGAAAGGTCCCTCGAACATGAGACTGCAGTTATCGGTGATATATTCAAAACCCTGGGGCAGCCATACACCGAGCGATTTTACCGTGAGATTATCGCCCGAGTCGGGCGTGAAGTCTATCCTGACGGTATAGGGAGCCCCGATTATACCCCCGGAAGTCCCCACCACTAATAGTTTTTCTGATTCTATAATGTCTTTGGCATCATCCGGGGAAGGAGCCGCCACGTTGCTGGGGAACCAGACATTCCTGATGGTAACGTTAGCCGTCAGTCCGTTTACGAGCTCTGTTTCATAGGGGAAGGTATTATAGTAGTCGTACTTATCGTATGCCGCTCCCATGTAATCGTATTTTATCCGCCACAGTCCGTCCTCTATCCCGGAATCGGCGGTGTACAGCTCTTTCGACTTCTCTTCGTACCGGGTACCTGTCTTTAAGGCGTCGTTGATATGTGCTAGGACGGGAACGAGGGCGATACTACCCAGGAGTAGTAACACCAGGACTATGATTAAAGCCATTCCTGTTTCGTCTTTTAATCTGGCGGCTGTTTTTTTTATGTATTTTCCAATCATCGTACCAACCTCATTTAAATATTTGGCCTCGACGAGATATTGGCTTCTTTGGTAAAGTTCACTACTTTTTCGTTCTCCCCGACTGTGCTGGTAATCTTAATCGTCAGGATACCATTGGCGTAGGAGCAGTTAGTCAATCCTATACTGGCGTTGATATATTCGGCTACCACCGTCTCCTGTGGAAGGCCTCCGTCCACACTGTAGCTCCGCCTCAGCGTGCCGTTTTCAAGATAATATATTGCTTCGTGTTCGCTGTTGTCCCAGTCAGTCCAGGCTATGGTGAGATTATCGGAGACCGGGAATCCGGTCGTACCGTTAATCGTATGGGACATCTGCGCATCACGGCTTATCCAGTGTACGGCATTAAGCGCCTGGCGACTTGCCGTGGTGAAATCGTCGTTCCTGGATGACTGGTTGATTATCTGGGCGGTGGCTATAGTAGCTCCGAGGCATATCGCCCCGATAATCGCCAGGGACACCATCAGCTCTATCAACGTGAAACCGCTTTGCTTCTGCTTTATACGTCTCAATACGCGGCTAATCATAACCATGCCTTTATCGCTATTCACGGCGTTTTACCTTGAAGCTTTCCAGGGAAAACACATCGTCTTCGTAGTGATATACCGTTACCGTGATTTTTTGCAGGTTGTAATAAAAATCTACAACGGTAACATTGGCGGTATAACCCTCGTATCCGTCCGGGTCTATCTGGCTGTAATTATCTGAATATGGTTGTTTCTTGATGTATTCCATCTGGGCTTCGGCAAGTATTTTTCCTGATACTCTCTCCTCAGCCAGAGCGCGCGAGGACGAGGTCGATGCCAGTCCGCTGAGAAATGCTACGGAAATGATGCTCATCAACACCAGAGCCACGATGGTCTCTAGCAGCGTGAATCCCTTTTCGCCCTTAAACAATTTGCGCGTAATCATATCTCTAAATCGCTCTAGAAATTATATTTTATATATATTTTTCCGGGTACATGTTCTCTAATAACATTCTCGTTTGCGAGAGAGGGTGGGTAAATAGTTCTTTAGTCGTGTGATATTTATATCTTTAGTACTGAATGTCTGAAGCGTCATTATTGAACATAACATAAAAAAGTAAAAATTTGGATATATATTGGTATGTTTTGTGTTTGAATTTGCGTTTTAAAAAGGTTATTATCTATAAACCCGCGTGTTTCCGGGGTATTGTTGATGGGAAAGAAGAAGATGTCCAATCCTGAGGGTGAAGAGAAGCTGCCCCGACTCTATCGCGACCTGGCGGAATGGTTTTACCTGCTGACTCCTCCCGAACACTACGCCGATGAGGCGGCTTTCTACCGCGAAATGATTGTCAGAGGCTGTCGCCGGGCGGTACACACGGTACTAGAACTGGGCAGCGGCGGCGGTAATAATGCCTCCTATTTAAAGCATCACTTTGAGATGACCCTGGTTGATATATCTGAACCCATGCTGGAAATCAGTCGTGGCCTTAATCCCGAGTGTGAGCATATTCTCGGTGATATGAGGAAGGTGCGACTTAATCGCCAGTTCGACGCCGTATTTATCCATGATGCCGTCAGCTATCTGACCACCCAGGATGACTTGGCTCGGACTATCGAGACGGCCTTTGTCCATTGTCTGCCCGGTGGAGCAGCTTTGTTCGCGCCTGATTATACCCGCGAGACTTACCAGCCGTCGACGCATCACGGCGGCAAGGATGAGGGCGATAGGGGCTTACGTTATCTTGAGTGGGTATGGGATCCCGACCCCGCCGACTCCACCTATATCATGGACATGGTCTACCTGATGAGGGACGGACGGAACGTAACCTGCCAGAGAGACCGCCATATCATGGGTCTTTTCAGCAATGATGAATGGTTTAAATTGATAAGTGCCGCCGGGTTCACCGCGCGTATCGCCGAGTATAAGGCGGACTACTATCCCCCCATGGGCACGTACATCTTCCTGGGTATCAAGCCGGTTAACGCTGAATGATATATTTACATCCGGACTGCATTGTGTTAGATTTAGTCTTTCAATAATACATCTGGAGTAAAGGACAACACCCGTGACGGAAATCGGCAGAAAAAGAGCTACCAGCTAGACCCCGGTAGCCTGCAGAACTTGTACTGATGAAGCAGGGTAGACTCTGTTCACTGCCGATGTAGCTGTTGTTTTAGTCCTGGATTCTTTTAAGTTTCACCTTATCTGCGATTCCAACTACATCTGCGTTTACTTCCCGAATCATCGATTAATATTCCCCCGTAGCGTTGCCGGAGGCTGGAAATTTTCACGTAAAAAATCCCGCTGTGAAGGAGCGCTATGAGTCTTTCTAAATCTAGCAATATACCCGAACACTACTCCCAAAACGAGATAGTCAACGAAAGGCTGCTGAAAGGACTGGTTAACCGGTCTGGCATTGCGCCTGGCGACCTTGTTTATGATATCGGGGCGGGCACCGGCAACATCACCGCGGCGCTGCTCACCAGGGGCGCCCATGTGATAGCTATCGAGAAGGATACGCGGCTCTGTGCCAGGCTGGAGCGGCGCTTATTTGCTTCTGATAAAGTCGAGATACGTAACGCCGACTTTCTTGCTATCGAATTTTCACCATCTGCTCTTTACAAGGTCTTCGCCAATATCCCCTTTTCCCATACCGCTGAGATGATAAAGAAGCTACTATTCAACAAGGCACCACCCGATGACTGCTATCTGATGGTCCAGAAAGAGGCGGCGGAGAAGTACGCGGGCATACCCGCTGATACGCTGGTCTCACTTTTAATAAAACCTCTCTTCTGGGTAGATATTATCTATCACTTCAGCCGGAATGACTTTCTCCCGGTTCCCTCGGTTGATATTGTCCTGCTGCAGTTTGAACGTCGGAGATGCGGACTTATTCCGCTATCTCAATACTCTCTGTATAGAGACTTTATCGTCTATTGCCGAGAAAGAACGGACCGTACCGTCAAGCAGGCGCTAAAGAACTTGTTCTCCTTTTCCCAGATAAAGCGGATATTCAGACTGCTGCGTATTGACTATCATGCCCGCCCGACCGAACTGATCTTTCAACAGTACCTCGGCCTTTTCCAGTTCTATATCGACAACGATAATTGATATATTGTTGCGCTTCAGGCTTTACGAACGCAGATCCTTGTGTAATATTGAAATATCCATACTCAATATATATAAATGTTATAAATGATATTAGAGTAAGTATCATAATATACCCCGACCTCAAACTATCCTTGACAAACTCCATGCAGTCTTGAATAATTACGTGGGCTATCTCCATAAAAACACTCTTTAAGGACATCTCTTTATGAAAGCGTTGCGCTGGCATGCCAGGAAAGACCTCCGCTATGAGGACATCCCCGAGCCATCTCCCGCTCCGGGACAGCTCAAGGTAAAAGTCTCGCTGGTGGGTATCTGCGGCACGGATATGACCGAGTACGCTCATGGCCCTGTCATGATTCCCGCTGATAAGGTGCCCCTGACCATGGGGCATGAGTTCATCGGGCACGTGGTGGCGCTGGGTGAAAGCGTCGAAGGCATTAGTATCGGCGACCGCATCAGCGGGGTGGGTTACTGGTACTGCGGTGAGTGCTACTGCTGCAAGCAGGGCTATTATAATACCTGCATTAACCAGGGGTTTACCGGATTATTAACCGAGGGCTGCATGGCGGAGTATTTCGTTATCCCGGCTTATGCCTGCTATCAGGTGCCGGAGAATGTTTCCGATGAAGCCGCCGCCATGGTGGAGCCGCTGGCGGTAGCTCTCCACGCTGTCCATCAGGGAAAAGTACGGGTCGGCGATACCGTGGCTATCGTCGGTGACGGCACCATCGGCCT
>DUFB01000062.1 GCA_011192005.1 Dehalococcoidia bacterium | reverse complement strand
CATTATCACCATAATGTAAATTGTCTTCATCATACCCCTGTGATAGAATTAAATTACCTTGAAAGAAGACATTAAGTACTGGGTTGGTTTCAATAACATACCGGGTATCGGGCGCGTCAGGTTCTCACAACTGGAGGCGTATTTTGGTAATCTGGAGAATGCCTGGAAAGCCTCTATTGGTGAACTCAGGGCATCCGGGATCGACCGTGCTGCCCTGAAGACCATTGCCCGGTATCGTCCGGACATTTCTCCGGATAAAGAGATAGAAAAGCTGGAAAGATATGGAGTAAAGATTATAACCTGCCAAGATAATGATTATCCATCGCGTTTAAAAGAAATTTATGACTATCCTCCGCTAATTTATATAAGAGGCGATTTATTACCCGAGGATGAATGGTGTCTGGCCGTCGTCGGCACCAGGAAGGCATCCCCGTATGGAAAACAGGTAACCGAAGAACTGGTTGCTGACCTTGCCCGAAGCAAGATATCAATTATCAGCGGGCTGGCCAGGGGAATTGACACAATCGCTCATAGAAGCGCGCTTGAGTGTGGTGGCAGGAGTCTGGCCGTTTTCGCCTCCGGGCTTGATATTGTCTATCCCGGTGAAAATGCCCGCCTGGCACGTGATATAATTGAAAACGGATGTATCATAAGCGAATATCCTCTTGGAACAAAACCACGTGCGGAGAACTTTCCACGGCGTAACCGTATTCTCAGCGGTCTCAGTATGGGAGTAATGGTTGTAGAGGCTGGTGAAACCAGTGGCGCCATGATTACCGCACGTATGGCTCTGGAACAAAACCGGGAGGTTTTCGCTGTCCCCGGTAGCATATTATCATCAGTAAGTCGCGGCACCAATCAGCTTATCCAGGAAGGTGCCAAACTCGTCCGGGAATACCAGGATATCTTGGAAGAATTGAATTTAACGACGGTAGCACGGCAGATGGAGATGAAAGAGATACTTCCTGAAACTGAAACCGAGGCCGCCCTTCTCCGACTGCTCAGCGCGGAACCTACACATATTGATGAAGTGTGTCGAAACAGCGGTCTGACGACGGCAACGGTTAGCGGTACGCTGGCAATGATGGAACTTAAAGGACTGGTAAAACAAATTGGAACGATGAATTATGTACTCTCAAGGGAAGCCAGGCAAGAATATAGAATAAAAGTTGATTAAAAATTATGAGTCAAAAATTAGTAATTGTAGAATCACCGGCAAAGGCAAAGACACTTCTAAAAATCCTTGGTAAAGGCTACAGTTTTAAAGCTTCTCTCGGGCATGTCCGGGATTTACCTAGAGGTCAGATGGGTGTCGATATCGAAAAAGGATTTGTACCCAAATACATAATTCCTAAAGCTAAAATTAAGCTTGTTAATGAACTTAAACAGGCTGTCAAGAATTCATCGGCGGTATATCTGGCAACTGACCCCGACCGGGAAGGAGAGGCAATCGCCTGGCACCTGGCCGAAGTTACCGTGAATAACAACCAGACGGTGCATCGTGTTGTCTTCCGCGAGATAACCAGCGATGCTGTTAAGCAGGCATTCCAACAATCCCGGGAAATAGATATGAGACTCGTTGATGCTCAACAGGCGAGACGTATTTTAGACAGGCTTGTGGGATACAGCATCAGTCCGCTTCTCTGGAAAAAGGTGAGGAAGAGGCTTTCTGCCGGTCGGGTTCAATCGGTGGCGGTGAAAATCATCGTTGACCGCGAGAGAGAAATACAGGCATTTGTACCGGTTGAATACTGGAATATCGATGTCGAGCTGAGCAAAACCAGGGATAAAGACATTTTCAGGGCTAATTTTATCGGTTATATTGATGGCAAACGATTGGACCTTCATAAAGAAAGAGAGTCGAATCAACTGATAAAGGAGCTAAAAAAGGCAGAATACAGCGTACTGAAAAAGAATGTGAAAAAGGTTACTCGTCAGCCGGCACCACCGTTTACCACCAGTACTTTACAGCAGGAAGCCTGGCGAAAATTACGATTCACTGCCAAGCAGACTATGGCTATCGCCCAACAATTATACGAGGGGCTTCCCGTAGGAACAGAGGGGAGTGTCGGGCTCATTACCTACATGCGTACCGATTCTACCCGGGTGGCTGCTTCAGCCATTGAGGAGACCGTTTCTTACATCCGCGAGAAATACGGACCCGGGTTTTTACCACGTCGTCCTAGGGTTTTTTCCACGCGTTCCCGTACGGCCCAGGAAGCCCATGAGGCTATACGCCCCACCAGGGTTGCCCGCGAACCCGGCAAAATAAAGAAATATTTAAACACTAACCAGTTCCGCCTCTACGACCTCATTTGGAAGCGTATGGTTGCCAGTCAGATGGCCGCCGCCCTTTTTGACAATACCACCGTCGATATCCGAGCGGTCAATGGCTCCGAATATCTGTTACGTACGGCAACATCTGTAAATACGTTCGAAGGATTCACGACTCTTTACAGCGAAAGTAAAGACGAAGTCGAGGTAGAGGTAAAAGCCTCGCTTCCTCCACTGGAAAAGGGTGATGAGCTTGTATTCAGGGATGTTTTCCCGGAACAACGTTTTACCCAGCCTCCCCTGCGTTATACCGAGGCAACTCTGGTAAAGGCATTGGAGCAGAATGGTATCGGCCGCCCCAGTACTTATGCCCCTATTCTATCAACGATTCAAGATAGAGAATACGTAACTAAAGCAGGCGGTGGTTTTCAGGCTACTGAACTGGGAATGACCGTCAATGATTTACTGGTAGAATATTTCCCGGATATCATCAACATCGCCTTTACCGCCGGTATGGAGGAGAAACTCGATGGCATTGCCAATAACGAGTTTAAATGGCCGGATGTTATCCGGGACTTCTATACTCCCTTTGATAATGACCTGAAGAAGGCAAAAGAGACGGCTGAGAAGGTAAAGCTGCAAGATGAGAAAACAGGAGAAGACTGTCCCAAATGTGGCAAGCCACTGGTTTTCAAGACGGGACGCTTCGGGAAGTTTGTTGCCTGCAGCGGCTATCCCGACTGCAAATATACCCAGTCGTTCCAGGTGAAAACGGGAGTGAACTGCCCCCGTTGCGGTAAGGAGATTGTACAGCGAATAAGTAAGAAGCGGAAGGTGTTCTACGGGTGCAGTGGCTACCCGGACTGCGACTTCGCCACCTATCTCAAGCCCCTGCCGCAGCCGTGTCCTCAATGCGGAGGACTCCTCACGCAATTCAGGGGCAAGCAGGTGAAGTGCTCCAGATGCGAATATACAAGTAAGATGCCTCAAGATAAATCCGAGGAAAAGGCTCGGAAGTGATGTTTTACACGGGACAGCCCGATGCAGGAAGTCTTTAGTAAATACATTGATTACCTCCAGGTGGAGAGGAATGCTTCGCCGCATACCGTCAGAAACTATACCAGAGCCTTGATGGAGTTCTTCGATCATCTCAGAGAAAGGGGTATTGCATCCCTTAAAGACGTCAACAAACAGACGCTGCGAGATTACATTTCGGGTCTGATAGAACGGGGCTTGGCGAAGTCGAGCATCGCCTGTCGGCTTTCGGCGATACGCTCGTTTTACCGCTATCTGATGCGTGAAGAGATGATAGCGGTGAGTCCCGTCGCGACGACCGTTTCACCCAGGCTCGACAGGCGGTTACCGTCGTTCTTGACCATCGAAGAAGTCAAGCGACTGATAGAGTCGCCCGACCAGGCCACGCCACAGGGTTTGCGCGACCGCGCCCTGATGGAGATGCTCTACGCATCCGGCCTACGCGTCAGCGAACTGGTAAACCTGGACGTGGAGCAGGTGAACCTTCATACCAACGAGATACGCGTCTGGGGAAAAGGGTCTAAAGAAAGGGTTGTCCTCATCGGAGACCCTGCCCACCGGGCACTTACCGACTACCTGGAACGTGGAAGGCCGGAACTACTGGGGAAGAAGAGAAGCGACGCCCTGTTCGTGAACCGCTACGGCAAGAGGCTTCTCGCGCGAAGGGTGCAGAAAATCATCGATAGATACGCCAGAAATATCGGCAAAAAGGTCCACCCGCACATGCTGCGGCATACCTTCGCCACTCACCTCCTCGACGGCGGTGCTGACCTGAAAGTGGTTCAGGAACTACTCGGTCATGTGGACCTCTCGTCGACGCAGATTTACACCCACGTGACGCAGAGTCGGGCACGCAAGATTTACCTTTCGGCGCACCCTTTAGCCAGGAAAGAAGGAAATAGCGATGAATAACCGACTAAACAACCTGCGGAAAGCACTGAGGGAAAACGGCTTGGATTCCCTGCTGGTGACGCAGCCGGAGAACCGGCGCTATCTTTCCGGGTTTCACGGCTCGGCGGGCTACCTGCTGATTACGGAGAAAAAAGCGCTGCTGGCGACTGATTTCAGATACACGGAACAGGCGTCCAGACAGGCGCCAGATTTTGAGGTAGTCAGGATTAAAGGGAAACTGAGTGAGTGGTTCCCTGCCCTGGTGGCGGGAGCGAGCGTTAAGAAGCTGGGATTCGAGGCTGAGGATGTTTCGTACGATGCCTATAAACAATTCAGCGGTATTCTGGCAGAAGTCGAGATGGTGCCGGTAAAAGGGATGGCGGAGAAGCTGCGGACGGTAAAAGAGCCGGAAGAAATCGAGTATATCGAGAAGGCCGTTGCCATCGCCGATGCTGCCTACGATAAAGTCTCCAGCGAAATAGAGGCGGGCATGACGGAAAAACAGGTAGCCTGGGAAATGGAAAAGAGCCTGCGGGAAAACGGCAGCGAAGCGATACCCTTCGAGATAATCGTGGCCTCCGGTCCCAACGCTGCCCTGCCTCACGCTAGGCCCACCGACCGGGTTATAAACGAAGGGGAACCGGTGGTGATAGACATGGGGGCGAAATACCGGGGCTATGCTAGCGATATGACACGCACGATATGTGTTGGCAAGCCCGTTGATAAATTCATCACAATTTATAACATCGTTCTTGACGCCCAGGAAGCCGCCGAGTCTATAATAAAGAGGGGTATGACCGGCCAGCAGGCGGACAGCGCCGCCAGGGATATAATCGAGAAAGCCGGCTACGGCGAATTCTTCGGTCACTCGCTGGGACATGGCGTCGGGCTGGCGGAGCACGAACTGCCCCACTTAAGCCCTAACGCAGAGGAAATTCTTGGAGACGGCATGGTGTACACGGTGGAGCCAGGGATATACCTGACGGGCTGGGGCGGTGTGCGCATCGAGGACACGGCAGTGATGGAAAACGGAAGGACGAGGGTAATAACCAGAGCCAGAAAGGTAAGATATGATTAACGCGACGGATCTAAGAAAGGGAGTAATCATCGAATTTGAAGGTAATCTGTACCAGGTGGTCGAGTACCAACACGTCAAGATGAAAAGGACGGCGCTGGCCAAGGTCAAACTACGCGACATCAATGCCGGACATGCCATCGAGCGCTCTTTTCAGTCGGACGACAGACTGGTGAGGGCGCGGCTGGACTCGCGGCAGATGCAGTACCTCTATAACGACGGCGAGCTGTATTACTTCATGGACCAGGAAAACTACGAGCAGATGCAATTCACCCGCGAGCAACTCGGCGACGCCCTGGACTACCTGAAAGAAGGCAATTCCGTGGCGGTATCTAGCTATAAAGGCAAAGTAATCGGAATAGAGCTGCCGATTACAGTGGAGCTTGAGGTAACCGATACCGAGCCGGGGTTCAAAGGGGATACGGCTACTGCCGGTAATAAACCGGCCAGGCTGGAGACGGGGCTATCAATACAGGTCCCGCTGTTTATCAATATCGGCGATGTTATCAAGGTGGACACGCGTTCCGGCACCTATCTGGAAAGGAGAGGCTAGGAAAAAGGCAATTGCTGAAAGCTGACCTGCACATCCATTCCGAATACTCCACGGACTGCGATACACCGCTGGAGAAGATAATCCAGAGGTGCCAGGAACTGGAAATAAACTGCATTGTCGTTGCAGACCACGGTACCGTCGAAGGTGCCCTGAAAATGCAGAAAATAGCCCCCTTCACCGTAATCGTCGCTGAGGAAATCATGACCACCGAGGGTGAAATCATGGGGATGTTTCTGCAGGAGACGATACCCAAAGGATTCACCCCGCAGGAGACGGTGAAACGCATCCGCGAGCAGGGCGGGCTGGTGAACATACCGCATCCCTTTGAGAGGATAAGGGGTTCGGCGCTGAAAGACCGGGCAATACAGGAAATAGCTGCCCAGATAGACCTGATGGAAGTCCTGAATGCCAGGACTCCTTTCCCTGCCAACTCAAACAAAGCGAAAGAATTTGCTGAAGAACATGGCATAATACCGGGAGCGGGCAGCGATGCTCATACTCTGTCTGAAATCGGGAATGCCTACGTAATTATGCCGGAGTTCAACGGTCCGCAGGAGTTTTTAAAAGCCCTGTCGCACGGGAAGATATACGGCAAGCGCTCCGGGCTGACGGTGCGGCTATTCAGCACCTGGGCCAAGGTGAAAAATCAGTTACTGAGGAGGAAAAATGGGTAATACCTACAAGCTGGGCTGGTTTGCCACAGGGCGCGGCGAAGGCTCGAGGGGGATTCTGAAGGCGGTACAGGAGAGCATTACCCGCGGGGAACTCGACGCGGAAATCGAGTTCGTGTTTTGTAACCGTGGGAGGGGCGAAACCGAAAAAACCGATGGTTTTATAGATATGGTAGAGGGCTACGGCTTACCGCTCGTGATGTTTTCCTATAAGAACTACCGGGAATCGAGAGGTGAGTCCAATCCCGACCCCTCACAACCGCTGCCGCAGTGGCGTATCGATTACGACCGAGAGGTGATGAAGCGCCTGGAAGGTTTTTCTCCCGACTTATGCGTATTAGCCGGTTACATGGTGATTAATGGTCCGGAACTGTCTTACAGGTATGATTTTCTAAATCTGCACCCGGCCGCGCCGGATGGTCCGGCGGGAACCTGGCAGCAGGTTATCTGGTATCTGATAGAGCACGGGGCGGAGAGGCAGGGAGTGAAGATGCACGTGGCTATCCCGGAGCTGGACGTGGGGGCAACGGCAACATACTGCACGTTCCCGATACGGGGAAAGGCTTTCGATAGATACTGGGATGAAATCAAGGGGAAATCCGCGGAGGAGATTCAAGAGACACAGGGGGTAGAGAACCCTTTGTTTAAAACCATACGGAAGCACGGCTACATCCGGGAGACACCGCTGATTATAGCGACATTGCGGGCATTCAGTCGGGGTGAGGTGAAGATTACCCCGGAGAAACAGGTGGTGGATGCCAGCGGCAAGTCAATTGACGGCTATGACCTATCGGTGGAGATAGACGAAATGGTAAAGGATAGGCTGTAGGATTGAATTTGTCTGAGTATGGAAATCTCCCCATTTATACAGATAAGTATAAACGTAAAGTGATTGCTCTTATCTGGTGTCGTTATCACCCCAGACGAAATACCAGTTAGCGGGGTCGGTGACCAATTCCCTGGGGAGGTTCCGGTCATACAGGCGAGTGCCGAGCTGCAAGCCGGAATTCCTTTGCATGAATCCCAGCTTTCTGAGAATCCCGTAATAGGGTGTGTCCGTTAACATCAAACATAAAACAGTAGCGACTCCTTCCGCCCGGAAATATTCCATGGCTCTGGCAATCAACATCTGAGTAATAATATCCTCATCAGGTAAGGCGAGGAGGTCAACGATAAACCCGCGGGTCATCGTGTTATTTTCTAACTTAAGCACGACGTAACCTACCGTCTCGTCATTTCTTTTAGCTATAAAAATCTTATATTCTTTCCCCGGTTTTTCTACATATCTCCAGTTAAGGTATTTCATGTTTTTAACGACCATGACTCGCTTAATCCCGGACGCTTTTTGCCAGAAAGCATCAATGCTTTCATCAAAAGAGGAGACCTGTTGGGCGATAATGCCGGTATTCTTGAAAGATGAGGTACGGCTGGTGATACGTGCCCAGGCGGAATCCATCAGGTTACTGGCAACACCAGGTATTTTATAGCGGCTTGTCAACAACTTGCCCAGGGAGATTATTTTGACCAGTAAGGCCGGCTGGCAGATATTGAAATGAGGGTAGGGAGAATCCATTCTTCCGTAGAGAGGGAAAATATTACGAGTAGCAGTCCCGTAACTGATGCTGATTCCCTTGCCTCTATTGGAATCAAATAGCTGTTTGCGTATTGCATTTTGTATACCCTGACGCTGGTAATCAGGGTGAGTTATCACATCAACAGCGATAGAACCCTTACATATCTGCTCACCGATTTTCATAGGTAAGGGTATCTGTGCATTTTGCCCGATTATTTTCTGGCCAGCAACCGCCAGCCAGATATTAGCTGGTCCGGCAGGCCCATTTTTAAACTGCCAGTCCCACCACTGCCTGTTTTTAGAACCAGACAGGGCGATTCCACGAAGTTCAAGAATCCCTTCTTCATCACCCTCGAGATATTCTCTAACGGACCATTCAGGTTTTGCCGTGTTTGCATCGTTCATGTTGATAATCCAGGGCAAGCGATGAAAAAGATATTTCCGTAATCAAATTATCACGCGTACCAGGTTGGAATATAGTGAGTGTATGGTTAGAAAGAAGGCGGAGTTATCCGAGGTATCACGGCAGTTCTGCAAATCACAAACAATCGGGACTATTTTTTGGTCTTCTTTTCTTTCTCTTCTTCCTTGGTCGGTTTGTTAAGCACCTCATCAATGATGCCGTATTCCACCGCTTGAGGGGGATTGAGGTAAAAATCGCGGTCAGTGTCGTGGGTTATCTTGTCCATAGTCTGGCCAGTGTGCCTGACCAGGATTTCCTTGATGAGATCCTGTTGACGGGCAATTTCCCGCGCGGCAATGACAATATCAGCTGCCTGACCCTGAGCTCCACCCATCGCCTGGTGCATGTGAATGGTGGCATTGGGGAGAGCATAGCGTTTGCCCTTGGCACCGGCGCAGAGTAGCACCGTGCCCATGCTTGCCGCCAGTCCGACACAGATGGTGGATACATCTGGTTTGATAAGCTGTATTGTATCGTAGATAGCCAGTCCGGCACTGATGATGCCCCCCGGCGAATGGATATAAAGGCTGATGTCCTTATCCGGGTCTTCCCGCTCCAGGTAGAGCAGCTGAGCAATAATGACATTGGCTACCTGGTCGTTGATGGGCGTACCAAGCATAACGATACGCTCCCTGAGCAATAGGGAATAAATATCGAAAGCCCGCTCGCCCCTGGCGCCGCTCTCGATTACCATCGGTATTACATTACTGGGATAAACATTCATTTTTTCTCCTCCTTGGTGGAGTCCTTCTTCGTCCCGGTCTCCTTCTTTGATTTTACCTCACTTCTGGCTATTTCTACCAGTTTATCAAAGGTTTTTCTGGTAAGCAGGGACTGCCGGAGAGACTGGCGGGTCTGCGGATTGTCCAGCAGTTTCCGTAGGTCTTCCCTTTTATCCTCGGCGGTGTTGCCGGTCATATCGTCGATGCCTTTATCAATGTCTTCCTCGCTTACTTCTATGTTTTCAACTTCGGTTATCCTGCCGAGGACGAGAGAAGCATTGACGTTCTTGATGGACACCGGACGCAGCTCCTCGCGCAGTTGCTCTTCAGTCTTGTTGATACTTTTCAGGTAATCGTCCATGCCTCGCCCGGACAACTGGAGTCGGCGGTTCTGCTCGTTGAGAATGCGGTTGGTTTCCATTTCCACGAGCACGGGCGGGTATTCCACCTTAGCCTGTTCGACGACGGCATTAATGAGTTTTTCCTCGAAGTCCATGCGGGACTGCTCCTCGGCGTTCTCCCGCAGTCTTTTTTCCGTTTCTTCACGCAGTGATTTAACGGTATTGAACTCCGGTGAAACCTGGGCGGCCAGTGCGTCGTTCATCTCGGGCAGTTTCTCTTCCTTGATTTCCGTTAGCTTTACCTTAAAGGCACCCTCTTTGCCGGCGACCTCTTTGTTGGGATAGTCTTCCGGAAAGCCGAGGGTAAATTCTTTTTCATCGCCTTTTTTCATGCCAATTATCTGATCGGAGAAGCCGGGTGCGGGAGACATGGAGTCCTTGAGTACCTGGTACTGGGCACCGATTTTCTGGACGTAGGGCTTCTCGTCAACCTTGCCGCTGATATCAATAACGGCTAGGTCGTCATAAGCTAGGGGACGCTCGACTGATTCCCAGGTGGCGTACTGATGACGCAACTCTTCCAGCACGGAATCCACTTTTTCGTCGGTAATTTCCACCGGCTCGGGAGTCATCTGGATACTCTGATAATCACCGAGTTCAACGACCGGCTCCAGGGGCACGACAGCTTTAAAGATAACCGGCTCGGCCTGGGTCAACTCGATTTCCGGCTGGGCGAAGGGCTCGATTTCCTGTTCTTTGATAGCCTGCTCATAAGCCTGGGGCACGACCTTGTTGACGGCTTCTTCGACGAGCCGGCTCCTGCCGAGATGCCTTTCGACGACCCCCCGGGGGGCTTTACCCTTGCGGAAACCGGGTATATCGGCTTTCTGTGCCAATTTTTTATAGGAATCCTGCATGGCTTCTTCCATCTCAGCAGGCTCCAGTTCTACGGTAAGGAATGCCTGGCGGTTTTCCTCTTTTTCTTTGGTTATTTTCAAAATTCCTCCTGGTAGCTACTCTTCACGCAAATCAATGTGCAGCTCTTTAAGCTGTTCTTCCGTTACCGGGGAAGGCGCGCCGAAGGTCAGGTCCATGGCGCTCTGTGTCTTGGGGAAAGCTATGACCTCGCGGATGGTGTCCTCCCCGGCCAGCAGCATCACGGTGCGATCGATACCGGGGGCGATACCACCGTGGGGCGGCGCCCCGTAATCGAAAGCCTCCAGCATATGACCGAACAGGTTCTCGATTTCTTCATCTTGGTAGCCCATCAGCTTGAATATCTTTCGCTGCAGGTCGGCGTTATGAATCCTGATGCTGCCGCTGGCCAGTTCGTAGCCGTTGCAGATTATATCGTAGTTCTGGCCGATAACATCACCGGGTGATGTATCAAGAAGAGGAATATCCTCGGGGCGAGGATGGGTAAAGGGGTGGTGGATAGCCTCCCATTTTCCCGTTTCTTCGCTGCGAGTGAACATGGGGAAATCGACCACGAAAGCGAAGGCAAAAGTATCGGGGTCAGCCAGTTTCAGTCGACAGGCAATCTCGCGCCGGAGAACATCCAGAGCGGGATAGATTTCATTCTCCTGACCGGCCACGATAAGAAGAAGGTCGCCTTTGTCAGCCCGGCAAAGCTGCGCCATTTCTTGAATCTGGTCGAGCGTAAGATATTTCGCAGCGACTGATTTGACATCGTCGATGGCAAGCTCATCCAGCGTGCCGCCGGGATGGCCCAGCGATACGGTGAGGAGTCCTTTAGCGCCGGAATCGAGTACGAGCCGGTTGAGTTCGTCGAGCTGGTGGCGGGTGTAATTACCGCAGCCGGGAGCTGCCAGTCCTTTAACCCTGCCGCCACCGGTGATAGCATCGGTGAAAATGGTAAATTCGGTCTGACCGGCAATATCGGTAAGGTCAGCGATTTCCAGCGCGTAACGCAGGTCGGGCTTATCCGAGGCGTAACGCTCCATTATATCCCGGTAAGTAAACCTGGGGAATGGCTTTACTACACGTTTTTGAGGAGTGATTGTGGTGACCAGAGACGTATAAAGCTCCTCCATCAGCCGGAGGATATCCTCCTGTTCGACGAAGCTCATCTCGACATCGAGCTGAGTGTGCTCGGGCTGGCGGTCAGCGCGGGTATCCTCGTCGCGGAAGCAGCGGGCCATCTGGTAATACTTTTCCAGTCCGCCGACCATGAGCAGCTGTTTTATCTGCTGTGGGGACTGGGGCAAAGCATAGAACTCGCCGGGGTGAACGCGGCTGGGGACGAGGTAATCGCGGGCGCCCTCGGGGGTGCTTTTAATCAAAATGGGGGTTTCAACATCGACGAAACCACGGGCATCAAGGAAGTCACGCATGAATTTAACAACGCGGTGTCGCAGAAGTATGTTTTCCTTCATGCGGGGTCGGCGTAAATCGAGGTAGCGGTACTTGAGGCGCAGGTTCTCTTCAATCTCGACTTCCTCGTTAATGTAGAAAGGCGGGGTCCTGGAGGTGTTGAGAATTTCTGCTTCTTTAACGATAACCTCGATATCACCGGTAGCCAGGTGGGGATTTTCCGTTCCTGCCGGACGCAGGTTGACCTCGCCGCTTATCCGGACGACGAACTCTGTGCGCATTTCCTCGGCATTCTTTAGAGCGTCGGGTGATGTTTCCGGATTGAAAACTGTCTGGACGATGCCTGCTCTATCGCGAAGGTCGATGAAAATAAGTCCGCCGTGGTCGCGACGTCGGTTCACCCAGCCGGCGAGGGTTACGGCAGTACCGATATGCTCTTTCCTAAGTTCGTTGCAGTTGTGGGTCCTCAGCAAAGACACCTCCCCGATACCCAAGAGGTAAGTTCACTTTTGATTATAGCTTATACACGTAGGAGCTTCAAGCTGATAATTTGTTTTTTACCAACACTCTCTCGCTGGCACACTCCCCTTTTGGGAAAGGTGTTGTGGGAAAATCAACGTAAGTGGACCGGGTGAAAATAGAAAGCCAAAAAGGAGAAGCTAAGGGGGTTAAGAAAAAAATTACTATTGTCCCCTTGACTAATTTATTCCGTTGATATATTATTGATTATTGTTGATAATATTGGTCAACAATAAATACCCTATTGTAAGTTGAGCCTGACTCTGGTACAATGTTATGTAATCCCACTTTAACCGGGCAGGAAAAGAGGAGCATAAGTACGTGGCAAAGACAATAGAAGAAATCAACCGGAAAATTAAAGAAGGCAAGGCCGTGGTCTTTACCGCTGAGGAAATTATCGACGTTGCCAGGAAGAAAGGCGTTAAAAAGGCGGCGCAGGAAGTGGACGTGGTGACCACTGGTACCTTCGGGATAATGTGCTCCTCAGCAGCTTACTTCAACATAGGACATACCACACCGAAGATGAAACTGGGGGGTGGCCGGACTTACCTCAACGATGTCCCGGCCTACACGGGCGTGGCGGCTGTCGATCTTATCCTGGGAGCTAACGCCCTGCCCGATGACGACCCGCGGAACCGGATTCACCCCGGCGAATTTAACTACGGCGGGGGGCACGTTATCGAAGAACTGGTGGCGGGTAAGGACATAAGGATGGAAGCCACTGCCTACGGGACGGACTGCTATCCGCGCAGGAAACTGGAGTCGTGGATAAATATCAGGGATATAAACCAGGCTACCCTGTTCAATATCCGCAACGCTTACCAGAACTATAACGTGGCGGTAAACCTGTCCGACAAGACGATATATACCTATATGGGGGTGTTGAAGCCGAAGCTGGGTAATGCCAATTATTCGTCGGCGGGACAACTTTCGCCGCTGTTCAACGACCCCTACTATAAAACCATCGGCATCGGCACCCGGATATTCCTCGGAGGAGGGATAGGTTACGTGGCCTGGCAGGGCACCCAGCATAATCCCCACGTGGAGCGTACGGAAAAAGGAATACCCAAAGGCGGGTCGGGGACGCTGGCGACGATAGGCGATATGAAGCAGATGAGTCCCCGTTGGCTGGTGGGCACCAGCGTCCTCGGTTACGGGTGCAGTCTGACCGTGGGCATCGGCGTGCCCATACCTATATTGTCCGAGGAAATCCTGGAGTACACGACGGTAACCGATGCCGATATTCCGGCGCCGGTGGTTGATTACTCCGATGCTTATCCGCAAGCCAAACCCGATGTCCTGGGGCACGTAAGCTACGCCGAACTCAAGAGCGGGAAAATAAAGCTCAAGGGGAAGGATGTGCCGACGGCGTCGCTTTCAAGCTACCCGAGGGCGGTAGAGATTGCGGGTATTCTTAAGGACTGGATAAAGTCGGGCAGGTTTTCACTGACCGAGCCGGTGGAACTGCTGCCTGGAGTAAACTCCGATATAACGGTGAGAAATTTTAAAGAACGCCCGATTGAATATTAAGGGATGGAAAGATAATGGTTGTAACTAAGAAAGTAGTATTGCGATTTCCCAAGCGCCTGGTAGAAAGGCCGATAATTTACCGCCTGGTCAAGGACTATGACCTCGAGTTTAATATATTGAAGGCGTCGATTACGCCCGAGCAGGAGGGTCTCCTGGTGCTGGAGCTCAAGGGCGACCAGAAGGAATACGACAAGGGCATCAACTTCCTGGTGAAGGGCGGAGTTAAAATAGAGTCGCTGAGCCAAGATGTGACGCGCAACGAGGAGAGGTGTACCAGTTGCGGCGCGTGCATCACGATTTGCCCGGCAGGAGCTTTCGAGCTGGAACCGGAGACCCGGCTGGTGATATTCAATAACGAGAAATGCATTGCCTGCGGACTCTGCATCCCCGCCTGCCCGCCCCGGGCGATGGAAGTTCATTTTTAATGCTATCTACAGAACGCCTGGTAATACGTCCATTTCAAGAAAGCGACCATAAAGACCTTTACGAATACCTTTCGCTGGAAGAAACCTACCAGTACGAACCGGGGAAACCCATATCACTTGAGGAAGCCAGGAAGATTGCCTCGGAGCGAGCGAAGGGAACGGACTTCTGGGCGGTTACGTTGAAGGATGGAAGTCAAAAGCTCATCGGGCATCTCTCTTTTATCCAGACGGAGCCGAAGTCCTTTCTTACCTGGGAAATCGGTTTTATTTTCAACCCTGCTTTTCAGAACAATGGGTTTGCCACCGAGGCCTCCCGAGCTCTGATTGCGCACGCGTTTGCTGAGATGGATTCTCACCGTGTGGTTGGATTCTGTGCTACAGAGAACGTAGCATCCTGGAGAGTCCTGGAAAAGTGCGGTATGAAGAGAGAAGGACTATTACGCAAGAATGCCTTTTTTCAGAGAGATAAGAATGGCAGGCCGTACTGGCTTGATTCATACGAATATGCCATTCTGGCGGAAGATTTGATATGAAAGAAGATACCTACCAACCACGAACCTACCGGCACTGGATTGAAGGTAAAGATCTGGTATCTTTCCAGGTAACCGTCAAAGAAACCAATTTATACATCCGCGCCGCTTCAAACCTGCAAAGAAAAGCGCAGAAAGCGGTAATAAAATACCGCGAGCAACTCGAGAAGTACATCGGGAAGAACCCGGCCTTTAAAGAGTCTTTGGAACCCCTGCCTATTGACGATAATGCACCGCATGTTGTGAAGATGATGCTGGAAGCCGGGGAGGAGGCGGGTGTGGGGCCGATGGCGGCGGTGGCGGGGGCAATCGCCGAGTGCGTGGGGAAAGAACTGCTGGAATATTCACCCGAAGTTATCGTGGAGAACGGCGGCGACATTTTTTTGAAGAGCCTGAAAAAGAGGGTGGTGGGGATTTACGCAGGGGAATCGCTGCTCAGCGGGAAGATAGGACTGGAAATAGACCCAAAAGATACGCCGCTGGGTGTCTGTACGTCCTCGGGGACGGTGGGTCATTCGCTGAGCTACGGCAAAGCCGACGCGATGGTGGTCGTTGCTTCATCAGCAACGCTGGCCGACGCCGCCGCAACGGCTATAGGGAATAGAGTTAAGAAAGCCGATGATATTACCACGGCGATAGTGTTCGGTGGTGATATCAACGGTATAAAGGGACTGGTAATTATCAAAGGTGATACGATAGGCGTGCACGGCGACATCAGTCTCTGCCAGATAGCCAGGTGAGGTAACAAATACACCGGCCGCTAGCTGATTGTAATCTCCAGGGTGTCAACGTTTTCTATTGACTCCACGCCCTTGAGGGGGGTGACCATACCCAGGACGGTGCTTCTGATAATATCGTTGGGGAAATATTTCAGGGGAACGTCGCTGTTATTGAGGGTTATCGATACCTGCCCTTCGTTGTCGATAGCGAGCTCAAGTGTGTCTATTTCTCCGGTATCGTGAAGGCTGCCGAGAATACCTCCGGCAACCGACTCGATATACTCGCTCACGAAGTAATCGAGATTAATAGGCATATTATTTATCGAAAGTGTTACTTTTTTCGCCATAGCTTCAATTCCTCTCTATATAACCGCAATATTATTATCCATTTACCCTACCGCGAAGAAGTATAGCATAAAGTGTCGGCGGAGGAAAAAGAACCTTTGTATTAATTTACGATGAACTCTTACGCAATAGCAGCACTCCGGTAACTCCCAGAGCGATACCGGTAACAACCATGAAAGCCCCGGCTCCCATAGCTATCTGGGTAACGCCAAAGCCGAGTACCGCCAGGTAAAGATAGTTCTCCAGGTTAAGCGCCTGAGCGTACGTCAGTTGTACGGGATTGGTCGGGTCGTACTGGGCACCGCCCAGAAGGTAGCCATATGTTGGAGCGATGCTGTGGCGGTGCTCCCTGACCGTATCTCCGGCTATTTCAGCTTCACGGGCGCTATCGATTACTTCACCCTCTGCCAGTTGCTCCGAAGGGATACCAAGGGTGATTTGCTCCTGCTGCATGGCGGTTACGAGTAAATCGTTTTTAGCGAAAGCCTGACCGAGAAAGATACCACCGATGGCGATAGACACGATTCCCAGAACAATGACAAGAACGGATAGACCTTTGACCATTTTCCAAACCTCCTCGCAGGTATTACTGCTAATTTGAGTTTAGAAAATAGTAGAAGGTCTGTATGTGAGATATATCACAAAATATAGTCAAAAAAATACGGATACAATCAACTTTTTATGTCGAATAACTCGTTCAGCTTGGTCTGGTCAAAGCCGATGACGATATCTTTATCATCGATGATGACAACAGGGACACCCATCTGCCTAGTCTTTTCTATCATCTCCTTGGCGGCATCCCGGTCAACAGCCACGTTATACTCGCGGAAAGCAATTTTATTCTTGGAAAGATACTCTTTCACCTTGCTGCAATAGGGTCAGGTGGGGGTGGAATAGACAACAACGTTTTTATCAGCCATGATTTACCTCTCAGTACTTCTAATTAAATGATATCGGTGTAATTAAAGGATTGTCAATAACCGTATCAAAAATACGATTGTATTACATTTTTTGTGTATTTTACCAACCGGATGATTGCTGCGACATAAGTCACTTACAGGAGCGGCAGGTACAGGTAAAATTCAATTATATTTGTCTCCACGGGAAACATTGACAGAACGAGAAATAACGTTTATCATCCGTAACACAAAGCCTTTTTTCAGGATATCAAAAAGATGGAGGGGTTGATGAGCAAGGAGCAGGAAAAATCAGAAGCAGCACTCGAGAAAGCCATCCAGATGGAGATTGATGGCAAGGAATACTATCTCAAAGCCAGTAAGAAAACAAGCAACGAGCTGGGAAGGAAACTTCTACAGTCGCTGGCAGCCGAAGAAGACATACACCGTAAGGTCTTCGAGGATATTTTTAAAAACATCAGGAACAAACTGGGCTGGCCGCGGAAGGAATTCCATGCCGACGGCGGACGGGCTTTAAGGACGGTATTTGCCAACGCAATCGATGACATAGACCGCGATGTAAATTCGATGCCGGAAGAAATCGATACCGTGCAAACGGCGATGGACATGGAAAACAAGACCTACGATTTCTATAAAGAACAGAGTAAAAAAGCCGCGTACGACGCTGAAAAGCAGTTTTACGAGGCTTTAGCCGAGCAGGAAGAAGAGCACCATCGTATCCTGCTCGATTATTACGAGTTTCTGAAAAATCCATCAGCCTGGTTCGTCCAGAAGGAACACCATTCGCTTGACGGAGGTTAGCAGGCAATCAACGCCCGGAGGTGTGAAATATGCTGAAGATTAAAGACCTCTCCGTAGCCGTGGAGGACAAGGTAATAATACATGATGTGAATCTGACGATTAAGAACGGCGAAACGCATGTCCTTTTCGGTCCCAACGGAGCGGGTAAAAGCACCCTGCTCATGGCGATTATGGGCTTCCCCAAGTACAGGATTACGAAGGGGAGCATTTCTTTTAAGGGTAAGGATATTACCAATCTAAGCGTCGACGAAAGGGCCCGCATGGGTATCGGTATGTCATTCCAGCGTCCGCCGGTGGTACGCGGAGTTAAGACGCAGGATATGGTAGCCGCCTGCTTGCAAGGGCGTGGCGACGGGGATACAATCAGTCAACTAGCCGAAAAGGCCGACCTTAACGATTTCCTGGAGAGGGATATAAATTACGGATTTTCCGGCGGCGAGGTGAAGCGGTCCGAGCTGATGCAACTCCTGGCGCAGCGGCCGGAATTGACGCTGTTAGACGAACCGGAATCGGGCGTCGACCTGGTGAACATCGCCCTCATCGGCGAGCTGATGAACGACCTCTTGGAGAAGAACTGCCCTATCCAGCAAAGAAAATGCATGGGGCTCATTATCACTCACACCGGCCACATACTGGACTATGTCAACGCGCGCACCGGCTACGTGATGTGCGACGGTACCATAGGCTGCGTGGGAGACCCTCACGAGATGCTGGCGACAATACGGGAGAAGGGCTACGAGGAGTGTATAAAATGCTATCTGGGGAGGCTACCTTTGTATGAGTAAGACAGATACATCCAGAACGTACAAGGAGAAAGCCAGAGCCGCTATAGAGAAGAAAGCTTCTCTCGGTGAGGATATAGATATAAGCAAGTTCACCAGCGAGGACGAGAACCCCACCTATCAGGATGACCCTTCGAAACTACCCGCCAGAGCGAAGACTCAGATGCTGGATGCCGGAGTAATGCTAGACGACCCCAGCCAGCGTTCCGGTACCTATATCCAGATGGACAATACGCCGGTTCACAGCTCGGTGAGTCAGGACGGCGTGGAAGTAATGCCGGTGGGTCAGGCGATGGAGAAATACGACTGGATGCCGGATTACTGGTGGAACGCGGTGGCGGTAGACCAGGACAAGTATACCGCCAACATCGAGCTTAACCGGTACAGCGGCTATTTTATCCGGGCGCTGCCTGGTCAAAAAACGGTCTTCCCGGTACAGGCATGCCTTTACCTGGCGAAAGACCAGCTGGTGCAGAACGTGCATAATATCATTATCGCCGAGGAAAATTCGGAGATGCATATTATCACCGGCTGTACGACGGCATCGAGGGAAGAAACGGGGTTGCACCTTGGAGTCTCCGAGTTTTATATCAAGAAAGGCGCCAAGGTTACCTTCACGATGATACACAGCTGGAGTCCCGAGATAGCCGTGCGACCCCGCAGCGGTGTTATCATCGAGGACGGCGGGCTTTTCATGAGTAATTACCTACTGATGAAACCGGTGCACACACTGCAGATGAATCCGTTAGCCAGGTGCATCGGGGAGAATGCGACGGCAAGGTTCAACAGCGTGCTGGTGACGGGCGAAGGCTCGTCGCTGGATGTCGGCTCGCGGGTAATGCTGGACGCTGAGGGTGCCCGTACGGAGATAATATCGCGCGCCATCACGACCGGGGGTGTTATTATCGCCCGGGGATATATCGAGGGCAACGCCCCGGAAGTGAAGGGACACCTGGAATGCCGCGGTCTGATACTGGGTGAGAGGGGCATTATCCACGCGATACCGGAGTTGAAAGGAAACCTGGCGGGCATCGACCTGTCTCATGAGGCAGCCGTGGGCAAGATAGCCGAAGAAGAGGTGGAATATCTTATGGCGCGGGGTCTTACCCGCGAGGAGGCTACGGCCACCATCGTCAGGGGTTTTCTCCGGGTGGATATCGAGGGGTTACCACCGATGCTGGCCGATGAGCTCAGGAGGGCGGTGGAAGCCAGCGAGAAGGAAGTGATGTAATACGCGGGGGAAGAAAATGGATTCAAGCGCTTTATACAAGCTCGGCTACGGTATGTATGTCGTCGGTTCTTATAAAGGTGATAAGCTAAACGCACAGATTGCCAATACCGTATTTCAGATAACATCGGAACCACCAACGGTAGCGGTGAGTATCAATAAGAGCAATTTGACGAACGAATACATCAAAGCAAGCAAGGTTTTTTCCGCCTCGGTTCTATGCCAGGGGACTCCGCTGTCCTATATCGGCGGTTTTGGATTTAAGTCTGGAAGAGACGTCGATAAACTATCCGGTGTTAACTATAAGATTGGCGAGACCAAAGCACCGGTGGTCCTGGACAATGCTACCGCCTATCTCGAAGCGGAAGTCATCCAGGAAATAGACGTGGGGACACATACTCTTTTTATCGGCAGGGTGGTCGCCGCCGAAGTTCTCAGCAATGAAATCTGTATGACTTATGATTACTATCACCAGGTAAAGCGCGGGACCACACCGAAAACAGCCCCGAGTTATATAGCGAAACAGGAGGGAGGTAAATAGAAAATGGATAAATACGAATGCACGGTATGCGGTTACGTGTACGATCCCGAACTGGGAGATAGCGAAGGAAATATCCCACCGGGGACCCCTTTTGAAAAGCTGCCCGATGACTGGGTCTGTCCGGTCTGCGGGGCTCCCAAGAGCGACTTTGAAAAGGTGGAATAGCTAAAAGTGGTTGAGAATCTAACCAGTGAACAGATTACAGGTATCCTGGAAACGTTGCCGGTAGATATTTCTTTCGTTGATGCCAGGGACACAGTCAAATTCTGGAACCACCACGATACCCGCGTATTCAGGAGGCCGACAGCAGCCTTAGGCAGAACCGTACAGAAATGTCACCCTCCGTCCAGTGTGGATAAGGTGAACCATGTACTCGAAGACCTCAAAAGCGGCCGGAAAGACTACGAGGAGTTCTGGATAGACCTGAAAGGCCGGAAGCTGTACATCAGGTATTTTACCGTGAGGGATAAAGAGGGTAAATACCTGGGAACTCTGGAAGTCGGCCAGGATATTACGGATATCAAGAAGATAGAGGGTGAGAAAAGGCTGCCGAGCTGATAAGGAGGTAAATCATGCAACCGAGAGAGTTAATTCCCGATATTTTCTGTGTGGGGGCCATCGACTGGGACAGGAGATTGTTCGATTCCCTGATACCGCTACCTGACGGTACCAGCTACAACTCCTATCTGGTGAAGGGAAAAGAGAAAACGGCGCTTATCGATACAGTCGACCCGCCCAAGACAGATATCCTCGAAGCGAACCTGCAGGCAATGGATATCAAGACCATCGACTACATCATTACTCACCACGCCGAGCAGGACCATTCCGGCGCTCTCCCACGAATTCTGGAGAAATACCCTGAAGCCAAAGCGGTGTGCACGCCACGCTGTAAAGAACTGCTGGCAAGCTTGCTGGCAATCTCCGAAGACAGAATAGTAACCGTAGAGGATAAAGAGAGCATCTCATTGGGCGGAAAGACCCTTGAATTTATTCATTTTCCCTGGGTGCACTGGCCGGAAACGATGTTGAGCTATCTCAAGGAAGACAGGATACTGTTTCCCTGCGACCTTTTCGGGGCTCATCTGGCGGCCTCTGACCTGTATGTAACCGACGAAGGGCAGGCATACGAATCCGCCAAGCGGTACTACGCCGAGATAATGATGCCTTTCCGGACGAATATCCAGAAAAGCTGGCCCAAGCTAGACGGCTATACCATAGATATGATCGCGCCCAGCCACGGACCGATTCACAGAAAGCCGGAATTTATCATGAGTGCCTATAAGGACTGGGTCTTCAGCGAGCCGAAAAATACCGTGGTACTGCCCTATATCTCGATGCACGGCAGTACCCGCATGATGGTGAACCACCTGGTGGAGGCTATAATGGGTAACGGAGTAACTGTAAAGCAGTTCGACCTTACCGTTACCGATATCGGTAAGCTGGCCATGGAGCTGGTGGATGCTGCTACCATTGTTCTGGGGGTTCCCACCGTGCTGGCTGGGGCTCATCCTAATGCGATTTACGCCGCTTTTCTGGCGAACGCTCTGAAACCCAAAGCGAAATTCGCAGCGATAATCGGCTCCTACGGATGGGGTGGCAAGGCGGTAGAGCAGCTGACCGGACTGATACCCAATCTTAAGGTGGAAGTCCTGGGGACAGTGTTATGTAAGGGACTGCCTCAGGAGGCAGACTATAAGGCACTGGACGAGCTGGCGGCGAACATCGCCCGCAAGCATCAGGAAGCAGGCATAAAATAAGACAATATGAGAAAATAGATACAAAACTACCTGTTATTTTTATTGTTAGTTATTTCGATGCTGTGCCAGATAGTATCCGGATTCGTCCTCTGGCTGGCTTTGGGCAGCGGAGTGGGATATCAGGGCGGAGGCGGCCAGGGAATCACCGATACCGGCAGTTTTTTGTCCTGGACGAGGCACCAATGGATTGACTTTCACGACTGGACAGCAGTAGCATTAGTCGTATTGGTGATATTGCATCTGGTTTTACACTGGAAGTGGATAGTATATACTACCAAGAAAGCTTTAACTTTTAAGCAATAAATACGGAGGTGTATCGTGGAGAAAGAGAAGATAGTAGAAATTCTGAACAAGGACCTTCAGGATGAGCACGGCGCCATCATTCAGTATCTGAGCCATGCCTACGCCATGGGCGAGGGAGAGATGGCCTGCGAAATCGAAGCGACCGCCCGCGAGGAGATGCGTCATCTGGACTGGCTGGCCGAGACCATTGTCGAACTGGGGGGCAAGCCCAGCCTGAAGAGGGGCACGATGCGCATGGGCGGCAAGACAGTGCCCGAATGGATGCAGAATGATGTCTCCCTGGAAGAAGGCGCTATCAGTCAGTATCAGGAGCATATCAAGATGATTGACGATCCCAAGATAAAGCGCCTGCTGAAGCGTATCCTTGCCGACGAACAGGCCCATCGCAAGGACTTTATGCACTTCGTAGACAAATCAAAGAAGGAAGGTACAACCGACCACAGGGGAAGCCGTAAAGATAGTGTTACCAAGATGTTGAACTGGGGCATCGAGCACGAATATACGGTGATACTGCAATACCTCTTTCATTCCTATATGGCCCCGGACCCTGAAGATAAGAAGCAGTTTGAGGACCAGGCAATCAACGAAATGCAGCACCTCGGCTGGCTGGCGGAGGAGCTCGTCGATGGCGGTGGAAATCCCAAAATAGAGCACAAGGCACCGGACCAGTCGACGCAGACATCCAAAATGCTAGAAGCGGACATCAAGATAGAAAAGGAAGTCGCCGAAGCCTACGACAAGGCCGCTAAGGAGGTGGAAGACAAGGGTTTGAAGGAATTACTCCAACGCATACGCGACAACGAGATTTACCATATGGATGTTTTCAAGGATTTGCTGGAACTGGAAGAAGAACAGATGGGTTTAAGAAACGTAGACCAGCTGCCTGATAGCGGAGGATAGGCATGGGAAGATTAGTAGAAGCAGCGAAAGTCAGTGAACTCGGGGATAACGCAAAGAAGAAGGTTGTACTCGAAGGGCAGGAAATACTGCTCGCCAGGGTCGGTGATAAATATTACGCGGTCGGCAATCGCTGCACGCATCTGAACGGAGATTTATCGGAGGGGAAACTGGAAGGAACGATTATTACCTGCCCGAGGCATCAATCGCAATTCGATTTGAAAGACGGCAGCGTTGTCCGCTGGCTGAAGGGACAGGGTGTAGTATCCAGGATAGGCGGGGCGCTCAAGTCTTCCCGTCCGCTGAAAACATATAAAGTCACCGTCGAAGGCGACGCCGTCCTCGTAGAAATTTAGCAAGAGATAAATGCAGCCTGTAAATAAACGCTCAGGGAGGTGCTGGCCTATGTCCATTATTTTTTCAGGCAATGAACTCCTTAATATAGCTATTTCCATCGAAAGACGCGGCATGACTTTTTACGATATCATGGCCAAGTCCACCGACAACGAGGTGGCGCGCGCCGTTTTTGAGGCACTGGTGAACATGGAACGCGAGCATATAACCATCTTCGAGAATATGATGGACGAGATTGGCCCGTCACAGACTGCGGAAAGCACCGGTCCGGAGTATTCAGGGTACCTGCAGGCATTGATCGACGATTCTGTTTTTACCGACGACATGATCACCAGCGAGATGGCGACACAGGCGGATAGTGATATCAAAGCCCTGGAACTGGCCATCAGCGCCGAGAAGGACTCGATACTTTTTTACTATGAGATGAAAGAGCTGATGCCGAAGCAGGTATATCCCGTGATAGAGAGGATAATCCTCGAAGAGAAATCGCATCTACACCAACTGACCGAGGTCAAGAAGCGGCTGCAAACTACCTGAACAGGAGTCGAACATGGCTAATAAAATAATCCCGGGCTTGCTGGTACTGCTGGTGCTTTATGCAGTAGGTGTGGGCGTTTATTCCTATATGCTCAACCACGATATAAACAAACTGAGTGAGAATTTCTCGGCACTGCAGGCGGAGCAGTCCAACCGCCTGGATGCCCTCGATGCCGGTATGGTCAAACTACAAAACGAGACAGCGGACAGCCTGGCGGCTCTACAGGAAATACTGGAAGAGTCCATGGCCGACATCGATGCGAAGATCGACACGATTCAGGGAGATATGACTGCCATAGATGACGAAATCACGGACATCACCTCGGACCTGGGGACTCTCGACGGGCGTATCACGGAACTGGATGAAAAAATTACCGAATCCCGGGTGGACCTACAAAGCATCTACGAACAGGTGGCTCCGGCCACGGTAAGGATAACTGACGGGGAATTGACGTATGGTTCCGGGGTAATCATGGACACAGACAGACATGTTTTAACCGCCCACCACGTTATCGACGGGATGAGTGAGATATACGTGGTGATGTACGACGGCACGGTCTCCAAGGCAACTATAGTAGGCTCAAGTGAACCTAGCGATATAGCGGTACTGGAGCTGGAAAAAGACCCGGGCGTGATACCGCCAGCGTTCGCCGATTCCAGCCTGTTCGTTCCGGGAGCCATAGTAGTGGCTATCGGCAGTCCGGTCGAATTAGATACCCTGAAAGAGATGAGGGACACGCTGACAGCGGGTATAATCTCACAGGTAAACAGATACATCAAAATAGATGAGAAGTGGATACCCAACCTGATACAGTTCGATGCCCCGGTTAACTTTGGGAATTCAGGCGGTCCTCTATTTAATATAAAGGGAGAGGTAGCGGGTGTTGTGATAGCCAGGATAAGTCCCACCGTAGGTGACGGTATATATTTCGCGGTATCGGCCAACAAAGCCAAGCGGGTTGCCGATGAGATAATCGAGTTCGGATTCTTCAATCATCCCTGGCTGGGAATATTGATAGAAGACCTGCTGCCGGAAGAGGTAGGTGAACTGGGACTGGAGACCGGTAACGGAGCTTATGTCACCGGTATATTTGCCGGCAGTCCCGCCGAGGAAGCCGGTATAACAGCAGGCGACATCATATTATCGGTCAACGGGGTAAAGATGAGAAATATCGCCGACCTGATTTCGTATCTTGCCGAGTATACCAGCCCCGGGGATACGGTGATCCTGGAAATCATGCGTGATGATGCGATTATCGAGGTTGCCGTAGAAATGGGCAGAAGAGCTTAAGAAGGGCGTTCGTAACCTCAGCTTTTACCGTACCTGAAGAAAACGCCGACCTTTTTACGGTAAAACAGAGCGAAGACGAAAGAGAGCAGTATCGCCAGGCCAATAACCTCCGGTATAAACAGGTCCGGGTAGACAAAAAGGTCCCAGAACCAGAACGACAGCCAGTCCTCCACGTTAATCCTATCGAAAGTAAAGCCCAGAAATGGCCAGAACAGAGTCCTCGGCGTGTTCCAGATGCTGTCTAGGAGAAGGTGCATAAAGGTACCGAAAGCCAGCACCAGGAGCCAGGTCTTACGGCGGCGGCGATATAGATAATATCCTGCCCCGGCTAGAACAACCAGGAAGAGCAACGTATGGGAAAATATCCTCCCGTTGCTGAACGTATCACGGAAAAGAAACACGCCCACCGGCTTATCAATTAAGTCGGGCAGCATTGAACCGATAATCAATATCCTGACATCCACGTACTCCGAGAGAGACGCAAACCACGTCAGGATACCGTTCCCGGACTTATTTTTAATTTCAGCGGCGCCAGCCAGCAGTGTAGCCGCGCCGAGAGTTATCCCGGTATGGGCGAGAAGCAGCATATTTATAATCCCTACCAATTATAATATAATAAACTTGCCCTGTTGGGAACACCTGAGGCTGAGGTTAAGGAGAAAAATGAGGATAATCGGTCTTACGGGAGGCATTGGCAGTGGCAAAAGCACGGCGGCGGGATTTCTAGCCAAGATGGGCGCGGTGGTGGTCGGCCTGGACAAGGCGGGGCATGACGTGCTGAAGCAGAGAGAAATCAGGGAAAAGCTGGTAAGCGAGTTCGGCACTGAGATACTGGGCAATAACGGCGAGATAGACCGCTCTAGATTTGGTAAGAAGGTCTTCAACGACAGGAAGGCTTTAAAAAAATTGAATAATATAGTGCACCCTGCCATAGATGAAGTCGTCAGGGATAAGACCGAGGAATACCGCCGGCAGGGAATAAAGGTGGTCGTTTTCGAGGCAGCAGCCATGCTGGATGCGGGACGCGACTGGCAGGTCGATGAGGTATGGGTGACAGTGGCACCGGAAGAGATGGTACTGAAGCGCTTATCCGGCAGGCAGGGTTTTACGGAAGCGGATGTGAAAGCACGGATACGCTCGCAGATAACCAACGAGGAACGCATCAGGCAGGCGGACTTGGTTATCGTTAACGACGGTACGCTCGAAGGACTCAGGGAGAGAATCAAGACCGAGTGGGAGAAGCTGCAGGAGAGGCTTAAATAAGATGGCGAAGATAGAATATACAGAAACGGATGAGCGGGGGCTGGAGTTGACTGATGAACTCTGGCGGAAGCTAATCGAGCATCATGCTGCATTGTCTCCCTACTTTTCAGCGCAAATAGCCGCGAGGACCTCCGAACAGAGGAACAGGGAGTTATTAGCCAAATTTAACAAAGGGAAAATACGTATAGATCTTGCCCATGATACCAAAACGGAGGAGCTGGTGGGATATTGCATCAGCACCATATCGGCGGACAGCGAGGGGGAAGTACAGTCGATATATGTTGAAGAAAATTACCGAGACCGTGGTATCGGTGACGCCTTAATGAAAAAGGCTTTAAACTGGATGCACGAATGCTCGGTAAACAGAAGGGTCATCGCCGTTGCCTACGGCAATGAAGAAGTATTTCATTTTTACGGTAAGTATGACTTTCTGCCCAGAGCTACTATTCTTGAGCAGGTCTAGGAAGCTTAATGTAAATTTTAGACGTGAATCATATTTGACTCTCAGCTATAAAACTGATAGAATATATGTTTTGGAGGCTTAAAATTTACGCGATAATCGAGACAGGTGGCAAGCAATACAAGGTAACCGAAGGCCAGACGATTGACGTCGAACGCCTGGATGTTGCTGATGGCGGTACCGTCGAACTGGACAGGGTGCTGCTGGTTGCCGATGGCGAAAAAGTGACCGTAGGCAATCCGGTGGTGGAAGGTGCCAGGGTAAAAGCCACGGCTAAAGAGAGCGGCAAGGGCGACAAGGTAATCGTATTCAAATACAAATCCAAGGTACGCTACCGCCGCAGGAACGGACACCGGCAGCTCTTTACCCGACTGAGCATTGACAGCATCACGGCGCCGGGCGTGGCGAAGCCCAAACCGGTCAAGACCGAAAAACCTGCTAAAACAATTAAACCGACCATAGCCAAGCCAGTTAAGGCAGTAAAAGCAGCCAAAGAGACCAAGCCAGCTACGGCAACCAAAACGACTACAGTCAGAAAGACCACCCGTCGTAAGAAGAAAGAGGAGACGGCAGATGGCGCATAAAAAGGGAGGCGGCACCAGCCGGAACGGCAGGGACAGCCAGGGACAGCGACTCGGCGTAAAGAGATTCGCCGGGGAAACAGTCAACGCGGGTACGATTCTGGTACGCCAGAGGGGCACGAAGATTCACCCGGGTGAGAACGTCGGCGTGGGTAAAGACCACACGCTTTATGCCCTTATCAACGGCATCGTCAAGTACGAGCCGACCAGCAACAACCGGAGAAAGGTAAGCGTTTACGCGGGATAGATGCCATGAAAGAAAAGATACACCCACAATACTATAAAGATGCCCAGGTGGTATGCTCCTGCGGCAATGTATTTACCACCGGCTCTACCCGGAAACAGCTCAAGGTGGAGGTGTGCAGCAAGTGCCATCCCTTCTTCACCGGCGAGCGGAGGATGCTGGATACCACCGGGCGCGTGGAAAGATTCAAGAAGCGCTACAAGATTCAAGACTAATGGCGATATTTTAAGAGGCAGGAGTCCCGATGAATCGGGACTCCTTTTCGTTTATGGAGATGGCGGAAAAACAAAAGGTACATTACGGCGGTCAGGCAGTCATCGAGGGCGTCATGATACGCGGTAGGAAAGCCGTGGTAACATCGGTGCGACGTCCCAACGGTGAGCTTGCGACAGACGTAAAGCCAATAGATGAAAACTGGACTAAACGATACCGACGGATACCTTTTTTGCGGGGAATCGTAATCCTGATAGAGACGATGGTGATGGGTATCAAGAGCCTGCTTTACTCCGCCAATATTGCCGTTGAGGAAGAAGCCGAGGAAATACCCTCGAAAGCCATCTGGGTAATGATAGCCTCTGCGGCTATATTGGTAATCGTCCTGTTTTTCCTAGCACCGCTCTTCCTGACCCGGCTGGTAGACCAGTATATGCCCAATACTATAGTTTTCCATATCGTCGAGGGACTCATCCGACTGGCCATATTCCTCGGGTACCTCAAGGTGATATCCTTCATGCCCGATATCAAGAGGGTCTTCACCTATCACGGCGCAGAGCACAAGACGGTTAATGCCTACGAGGCCGGCGTTCCCATGGAGGTCGAGGCGATAAAAGCCCACAGCACGGCGCACGTACGCTGCGGGACCAGTTTTTTATTTACCGTGCTGCTGATTGCGATAATAGTATTTTCTTTCATGGGACGCGATATCCTCTGGTTGATGATTGTGTCCCGGATTGTTCTGATACCGGTAATCATGGGGCTGGGTTATGAAGTCATCTACTTCGGCGCCCGGCATACGGATAACTGGGCAGTAAAAATCCTGCTGGCCCCCGGTTTGTGGTTGCAGTCGTTAACCACGGGCGAGCCCGACGATAAGCAGATAGAAGTAGCCATAGCGGCGATGAACAAGGCGGTGGAGATAGACCAGGCAGAGCAAACCGCTGAGGCGGCCAGCGCTTAATCGTCCCCGTCCAGGGTCTGGAAGAAGCAGTTACGGTTGCCTGTGTGACAGACCGGTCCCATCGGCCGGGCTTTTACCAGAAGAGAATTGTCCTCGCAGTCCTTGCGAATTTCTACCACCTTGATGAAATTACCGGAGGTCTCTCCCTTGTGCCACAGCTCCTGGCGGCTGCGACTGAAAAACCACGCATCACCGGTAGACAAGGTCAGGCGGAGCGACTCTTTATTCATATAGCCGAGCATCAATACTTCTCCGGTATCAATGTCCTGGATGATAGCCGGGATAAGTCCCTTGTCGTTATAATTCAGTTTACTCATGATATTATTATTATACCTTATAATTTCCCTACTTCATCGAGGGCTTGTTTAAGATTGATGTCCCCGGTATAGAGCGCTTTACCGACGATAGCTCCGGCGGCACCGAGTTTGCTCAGCATTTTAAGGTGATTTACCGATGATATACCGCCAGCGGCGATAACCGGCACGCCGACGGCATCAATAAACCCGGAGATGGCGGCAAAATTGGGTTCCGTGAGCGTGCCGTCACGGGAGATATCCGTATAGACAAACCTCCGGGCACCCATCTCAACCATAGTTTTCGCCAGCTCCACCGCATCTTCGCCCGTGTCCTGGAGCCAGCCGTGGGTGGCGGCGTAACCTTCGCGGACGTCAATACCGATAATGATGGAATCGCGAAAACGCTCCAGGGCATTCCGCACGAGGTTTTGATTGACCACCGCCGCCGTACCCAGGATTACCCGCTCCACACCGATTTTCAGCAATTTTTCAATAGTCCCGAGGTCGCGGATGCCACCGCCGAGCTGGGTGGGAATGAGCATGGCGCCAACAATTTCCTTGATGATGTCGAGGTTGAGTATCTCGCCGGAAGCGGCGCCATCAAGGTCAACGATGTGAAGTCGCGGCGCCCCCATGGACTGCCATTTTAAAGCCACATCAAGGGGGTCATCGGAGAAAACCGTTTCCTGATTATAGTCACCCTGGTACAACCGCACGCAGCGTCCGTCCCGAAGGTCTATCGAAGGTATGATTTCTATTTAATGCCTCCTGAAAAGATACTATGGAGAAATTATAGCATTGTATAAAGTGGGGAAACAATATGTATTCTTTATTGACAAAGAGGAAATACTGCGATAGAATAAAAGTGACAATCGACCTATTACGGCGGTGAGTTAAGAATATTAGACCTTAATAAAATAAGTCGCTTGGATCTGATAAGACCGAGACGGCACAATAACCGGGAATTTCTGCGAGCCCTCTCTGTAATATCAGAGGGGGTTTTTATTTTAGAGGTGTAATGCTCAAAATAGGATTCATAGGAGCCGGGATCGTGGGTACGGCGCTGGCTACGCTGCTGAGTCGTAACGGTTATGAGGTGACCTGTGTTTCCAGTCGAAGTCGGAAATCCGCAAAAAACCTCGCTAAGGCGGTGGAAGGCTGCAATATCATGGACACCAACCAGGATGTGGCCGATGCCGCTGATTTCGTGTTTATCACCACGCCGGATGATGTTATACCGCGGGTTGTATCGCGGGTAAAGTGGCGCAAGAGACAGAGCGTCGTTCACTGCAGCGGGGCAGATTCCGTCGAAATCCTGGAACCTGCCCGGAAATCAGGCGCCAGAGTGGGCGGTTTTCATCCCCTGCAGACCTTTGCTGGCATCGACCAGGCAATCGAGAATATCCCCGGCTCAACCTTTGTCATAGAATCCGACGAACCCCTGCTGACTACCCTGCAGGATATGGCCACTGCCCTGGGAGGTAAGTGGATACAGTTGAAATCAAAGGACAAAGTCGCCTATCATGCCGCCGCCGTTTTCGCCTGTAACTATCTGGTTACACTCGTAAAGCTGTCCACCGACCTCTGGGAGACATTCCGCATCCCGCCCGATAAAGCCACGGCGGCTCTCCTGCCGTTGCTGCGTGGTACTCTCAACAATATTGAGAGACTGGGCATACCCCGATGCCTTACCGGCCCCATCGCCCGCGGGGATACCGGAACTGTTTCCAAGCACCTAGATATGTTAAAGAAGAAAGCGCCTGCCCTGATGGCACCTTATACGGAAATGGGCAGGCAGACGATACCCATCGCCCTCGCTAAGGGAAAAATCGATAAAAAACGCTCACTGGAGCTGGATAAGATACTGAAAGCAAGCTGATTCTGATTGCCTGGAGGGAACAACATGAGAACCATGCTGAAAAGCAAGATTCATCGAGCCACGGTTACCGACGGAAACATCGATTACGAGGGCAGTATCACCATCGATAAGAAGCTGATGGAAGAAGCCGATATGCTGCCCTATGAGCAGGTACAGGTGCTTAATATCAATAACGGGGTGCGTTTCAGTACCTATGTTATCGAAGGGGAAGCGGGCAGCGGCGATATCTGCCTCAACGGCGCCGCGGCCAGGCTAGCCGTCAAGGGTGACTTGGTCATCATCCTGACCTACACGGAGAGGTCCGACGAAGAGGCGCGAAATCACGTGCCGAAAATCGTGCAGGTCAATGAGAAGAACGAGGTCGTGAAGAAGCTGGACAATATATTTTATAACTAGGAAGTGTTATGCCGCGTATTACAATAAACAAAATCAGGGAAATGAAGCAAAAGGGTGAGAAGATAACCATGCTTACCGCCTACGATTACGTTACCGCCAAGCTGGTCGACGAGGCAGGGATACCGCTGATACTGGTCGGGGATAGCTTGGGGATGGTGGTGCTCGGATATGAGACGACGATACCCGTCACCATCGAAGAGATGCTGCACCATACCAGGGCGGTCGTCAGGGGCACCAGCAGAGCGTTGATAGTCGGCGATATGCCCTTCATGACATATCACCTCAACACCGAGCAGGCGCTGAGTAATGCCGCGAAGTTCATCCAGGAAGCGGGTACCCAGGCGGTCAAGCTGGAAGGCGGCGTTACTGTAGCCGACAAGGTAAAGAGAATCGTGGAATGCGGCATCCCGGTGATGGGGCATATCGGCCTGACGCCGCAATCTATTAACCAGATCGGCGGTCACCGGATTCAGGGCAAGACGCTCGAGGTTGCCGCCAGGATACTCGACGATGCTAAAGCCCTGGAGCAGGCCGGTGCCTTCGCGGTGGTGCTGGAGACCGTCCCTGCTGCCCTGGCGAAGCTGATTACTGGGAAAATAAGTATTCCAACCATCGGGATAGGCGCTGGTATCGGCTGCGACGGACAGGTCCAGGTAATCAATGACGTACTCGGCTCGTATACGGACTTCGTTCCCAAGCACGCCAAACAGTACGCCAAGCTCGTTGATGTTATGTCAAATGCTATCTCGCAGTATCACGAAGAGGTAACTACCGGCAAGTTTCCCACCAAGGAAAACAGCTTTCCCATGGACGAGAGTATACTGGAAGCACTGAAGGGTAAGTAAACCGACGATAAGTTCAATATAAGAGAGCATTACAGAGGGGCGCCCGCCCCTCTTTCGGTATTGTAAAGGAGACAGCGAGATGAAGACGGTCGAGACGATTGCCGGATACCGTGAGATCCGATCTCAGCTGTACGAACCCATCGGATTCGTGCCGACGATGGGCTACCTCCACGAGGGACACCTGTCTCTGGTGAAGCGCGCCAGGGAAGAAAACCGGACAGTGGTCGTAAGTATATTCGTCAATCCCACCCAGTTCGGTCCCGATGAGGATTTGAAAAATTATCCCCGCGATAAGCAGCGCGACCTTTATATGCTGGAGTCTTATACCGACATCGTTTTCCTGCCGTCGGCGGAGGAATTTTATACCTCCGGTTATAATTCATGGGTGGATATCGAGGGGATAACCGATGTACTCGAAGGCGCCCGGCGACCCGGGCATTTCCGGGGAGTGGCGACCGTGTGCACCAAGCTGTTCAACATAGTACAGCCGACGCGGGCATATTTCGCACAGAAAGACGCCCAGCAACTGCTGGTGATAAAGAAGATGGTGAGGGAACTCAACATGCCCCTGGAAATAGTTGCCTGTCCCACGATAAGGGAGCAGGACGGACTGGCGATGAGCAGTCGGAATACGTACCTCAATCAAGAGCAGCGACAGGCGGCGAAGGTTTTATACAAGGCGCTAAAGCTGTCGGAGGAACTATATAGTGACGGCGAGAGGGACGCCAACACGATACGCAGAAGAATGACGGAGTTGATAGAGGCAGAGCCGCTGGCGGAAATCGACTATGTAAGTGTGGCGAACGCAGAGTCGCTGCAAGAACTAGACAAGATATCAGATAAGGCACTGGTATCGCTGGCGGTGAACATAGGCAGGACGAGATTAATTGATAATGTGGTGTTGGGCTAGGCATAAAATATTTCCTTGACGACCAGTGTAAACTCCAGTAAAATATAGCTGTTTGCCGAGGTAGCTCAGTTGGTAGAGCACTTGACTGAAAATCAAGGTGTCCCCAGTTCGATTCTGGGCCTCGGCACCACAACTTAAGCGGGCGGAAGTAGTTCAGTGGTAGAACGTCTCCTTGCCAAGGAGAAGGCCGCGAGTTCGAATCTCGTCTTCCGCTCCATTTCTTTTTATTACACCTACTATCCTGGTAATATTGCTTCCCACCCGCCCGCCCTAAATATAAAAGATGGGCTGCTGCCCCTCTTAAACTTCCCGCCCTTTTTCTCTACGTGACGGGGTGGTAAAGGTGTGATCTGATATTAACCTATCCTTCCCACTTTTCAATCTGTACAAGGCAGGAGTTGGGCGCCATGCCGGGTGTATTTTTGGAGAGCATCCGGTCGGGCGTGAGAATGCTGACGCAGCCGCCCCTGTCGATGCTGGACGGATTGCCCGGCTCAAGCGGGTCGTACTTGCCTGAGCCATAATAGGAATGTGCCACGCCCGGCTTTATCCTCTCGGTCACCTCAGCGATACAAAGCACGGCACCGCGGTCGTTAAATACTTTAACAATATCGCCATCACTAATACTCCTCGACGCTGCGTCTGCGGGATGGATACGCACCGGATGCCAGTGATAGCCGTCCTTGAAGACGCGGTGGGAGTCTATCTCCATGAGCCAGTCGTTATTGGAATCGTAATGGGTATGGAAAGAGAACCGGGGATGGGGGGTGATAAGCTGGAGGGGGTATTTCCTGACCGCCTCCGAGTTATAGCCTTCCCAGCTGGGGATATAACGCGGCAGCGGCGGCCTTTCTTCATCGTCGGGGAGATTTTTTAAAAGGCTCTGCGAGACGAACTCTATCTTGCCGCTGTAAGTCCCCAGTTCCTTGCCTTGAGGCGTGTTTCTCTTGGGATTAAAGGCATCGGGGGTATCGCAATCCCGGCTCTCGTAGAACCAGCGCAGTCCGGGGGTGGACTGGTAATTGTCGGACATGGGCACGATAAAGTAGCCCTTCTCCCTGAAATCCTCGAAGGATATATATTCGGGAAGGTCAGAGTAGTTAAAGACCTTCTCTATCCAGTCCTCTTCGGAATTACCCTCGCTGTAATCTTCCCCGATGCCGAGTCGTTCTGCCAGCGCGGCGAAGATATCGTAATCTGACCTGGATTCAAAGAGGGGCTCGATGCACTTTTTCTGGTAGACGATAACGCGGTGGTTACAGGCGTTGGAGCCGTGGTGGGTATAGCCGCCGGTATTCGCCCACTCGCCGATATCATAACGCTCGAAGTTGGTGCAGGCAGGCAGGATAATATCCGCCAGACCCGTCTCGGTGCACCACCAGCAGTCCTGGTTCACGACGAACTCGAGCCTGGGGCTCTGGTACATCTTCACCCAGCGGCTTGTGCTGGTAAGCGTGCCGAGGAACGAACCACCGTAACGGTAAAACATCGTTACTTCCGAGCAGCCCGGCGCAGGATAGGTGAAGGAAACGAACTGCTGCTCCAGGGATTCCCCGCAGAAGGTCTCTCCCAGCCAGTGAATGGGAGGGTTAAGGATAGCCTCGGGGGCGAGGAGTCGGTAGACGCGCTGCCTGACGCTGTTTATCGCCGGTTTCCTGGCAAATCCGTTCAGGAAGCTTGGTCCGAAGGAAGCGTAGCCGGGGAAATTGAATTCGGCGTTATAGGGCGAGCCCATGGTGGTGCCCCAGATATTAACACCGGGTTTGCCCAGGCCCTGCATCGCCTGTAAGAGCACCATGAGGCGCGCCCACTCGGTGCCATAAGCCTGGCGGCAGGCACCCGACTCGCCACCGCGAGAACCGGCCGCCAGCATCGTGCGACTTCCAGCCCATTCCCGGGCCAGGCTCTTGATGCTATGAGCGGGGACATCGCAGATATCCGTCGCCCACTGCGGTGTTCGGGGTATGCCGTCGTCCTCGCCAAGGATATGTCTTTTGAAGTCCTCGAAGCCGACCGTGCGTGAGGAAACGTAGTCTTTATCATATGTATTTTCCGTAATCCATACGTAAGCAATGGCTTCAGCTATGGCAGCATCGGTGCCGGGACGGGGAGCTATCCACTTGTCGCCGAGAATGGTGGCGGTGTAATTGCAGAAGGGGTCGATGAAAATCTGCTTTTTCCCCAGTTCTCTCAGCCAGAGCCGCCAGACCATGGACTCCTGGCCACCGTAGATACCGCGGGTGGAATCGGGGTCGTTGCCCCAGTGCACAACGAGGTCGGTGTTTTTCAGTGCGTCTTCCAGCAGGTCGTACTGTTCCGGCATGCCGAGTCGCCAGAAGAACCCGAAGGTATGCGTGGCGCCCCAGTGCCAGCCCTCCCAGCTGTCGGGATTATCAAGGATATCCGTGAAGCCGATGAGATTGAAGAACCTCGCCCAGGCCGAGGTTCTATAGCCGATATTGCCCCAGTTATGGTGGGAGGAAGCGCGCGACATAACCGCCTCGGGGCCGTATTCGGCGCGGATTCTTTTCATCTCGTCGGCGACGATATCCAGTGCTTTATCCCAGCTAATGCGGCGGTAGCCCGATTTTCCCCGGTTTTCAGGATGGCGGTCGCCTCTGGGATCGAAATCCTCGCGAATGAGAGGGTACTTGATGCGGGCATCGGAATATATGCGTGATTTCTCTACCATTGTAAAGGGAGCCACGCAGGCTTTACGATAAGGCGAGAACTGCTTATCGCCGACGGTTATCGACCACGAAGCGGCATCATCATCGGTGAGAACCAGGGGTCGCACCCTGGTTATTCTGCCGTCCCTGACGTAGACCTGTATCGGCCCACCGATGGTAAGATTGGTGAATACCTGCTCCAAGGTTTACCCTTTTCCTTCCGTGGTGATAATGACGAAAATGAAAAATAGAATTTATTGTATATTAAAAGTATAATAAATATACGTAGCTGATATCAAACGGGGTATATATGAGAGAGATAAAGCTGCTTAGCTGGAATGTAAATGGCATCCGGGCGGTGAAGAATAAGGGGTTCCTGGACTGGTTTTATAAGGAGTCGCCGTATATCCTCTGCCTGCAGGAGACCAAGGCCCAGCCGGAGCAGCTTGAATCCGACCTGCTGGAGCCGGAGGGATACCACGCTTACTGGAGCTACCCGGAGAGAAGAGGATACAGCGGCGTGGCGCTATATACCGGGGAGGAGCCTCTGAATATCTGGTACGACCTGGGAGACGGCAGCTTGGATGTCGAGGGGAGAGTAATTATCGCTGAATACCCCGCGTTCACACTGATGAATGTTTACTTTCCCAACGGCAAGAGAGACCAGGAAAGACTCGACTACAAGATGGCTTTCTACGACGTCTTTCTGGAGTATGCCGAAAAACTGAGAAAACAGGGCGGTAAGCTGGTAATCTGCGGCGACGTGAATACGGCGCATAAGGAAATAGACCTGGCGCGTCCCAAGGAAAACTCAAAGATATCTGGATTCTTACCCATCGAACGAAAATGGATGGACAAGTTCGTTAACCACGGGTACGTGGATACCTTCAGGATTTTCAACAAGGAGCCGAGTCAGTATACCTGGTGGGACCTGAAATCGGGTGCACGAGCCAGGAACGTGGGCTGGAGGATTGACTACTTCTACGTAAGTGACGACCTGCTGTCGTCGCTTACAGGAGCTTTCATCATGCCCGATGTGATGGGCTCCGACCATTGCCCGATTGGTATAACGCTTAATATCCCGTGATTTACAGTGTTTTCAGTCCCCTGACGACATCATGGAGGTTATCGAAGGGCGTGTAAGCCAGCTTTTCCTCTTCGCATTTCCTGAGAAGGTCGCCGGTAGCGAAGACGATTTTAGCAAGTCGGGATGGATAAATATCCGATACACCATTGCCGGCGTAAGCCACTTCGTAGCCGTTTTTTATCAGCAGTTTCGTGTAAGCCTCTTTAAAGCCGGCGTCCATCTCCCGTCCGTCGGGACCGATGTAGCTGGCAATCATGCCTTCAGGACGGAATTCATTGGTGGCAGCGAAGACCTCGGCATTCCTGATTCCCTCTCGTTCCAGGAGGGCCCCGATATAAAATGTCAATCCGTTGCTGACGATGATGAAACGATAGCCCTTCTGCGAGCAGTAGTCCACCAGTTCCCTGAGGCCGGGTCGTATCTTCACGCGGTCGCTATTAAAGATAACGTCAAGTTGGGTCTGCTTGTCGGCCCTGACCATGGCAAAAACTTTCTTGTTGAAAGCACCGACCGGTATCCTGCCCTCCAGGTATTCCGTCAGCATTTCCCGCCACCTGTTTCCTACAAAGGTATCCAGGATGAGAAAGCTTATATCCTCCTCGGTAATAGTACCATCGAAATCACACTGCACGGCAAGTTTCATAAGGCGTTCTTACTCCTCGTTGAATAAAGGGGCTTAATTCAATATAGCCGATAACACGCAAGGCGGTCAAACCTTACGGATTGGAAAAGCAGTACTTGGATGATAGAATAAAGCGGGGGTGAACGCGGTGGCGCGATATATTGTGGGTACGTCGGGGTGGCATTACGACGACTGGAAAGGTCGTTTCTACCCTGAGAAGCTGCCGAAATCCAGATGGCTGGAGTTCTTCGCCGCCCATTTTTCAACGGTAGAGCTCAATAACACTTTCTATCGTCTGCCATCGGAGAAGGCTTTTAAAAACTGGCACGATACCCCGCCAGCCGACTTTATCTTTGCGGTGAAGATGAGCCGCTCCGTCACGCACATCAAGAGATTGAGCAATACGGGCGAAGCAATTCGTAACTTTATGTCAAGGGCTGCCCTGCTGAAGGACAAGCTGGGGCCGGTGCTGTACCAGCTGCCGCCCGGGCTGCACCGCAACGACGCCAGACTAAAGGCGTTTCTGGGGGACCTCCCGCAGGAATGTAAACATGTGCTTGAGTTCAGGCATGAATCGTGGCTGGCGAACGAGGTTTATGATATTCTTAACCAATATCATGCAGGGATGTGTGTTTTCGACATGCCGGGCTTATCCTGTCCACTGCTGGCGACGACTTATTTCGCCTATGTCAGGTTTCACGGGAAGGACAGCTTATACTCGAGCTGTTATAGCGATAAGGAAATGAGAGATTGGGCGGAGAAGATAAAAAAGCTGGCTGAGAATCTGGACGAGGTATACATCTACTTCAATAATGATGTCCAGGGATTTGCGCTGAAGAATGCTGAAATGCTTAAGCAGTTTTTAGAGTAGATAATGTAGATATATTTTATCAGAATATTCAGTCTGGTAATTGTACCACTGCAGCAAGCATGTCGGTCTTACTTATAACCCAACTAGTATGGCCCTTACCGGTAGTATCTTCCGCGAGCACTACATCTCCTGGTCCAAAGTGTCTTACTTCACCATCGCCCACCTGTGCGGCAACTTCACCGGAGAGAATGAAGAAAATTTGCCGTTTTGGTGTAGGGTGCCAGTCGCCTGTCCAGCCGACAGGGAAAGAACAAAAAGCATATTGCGTAGCGGGGTTAAATGGTGAGAGATTCAAAGGTGGTGCTGGTGGTGCAAAATTCGTTTCTGTAAAATCGACTTTCGCATCCTTAAAATGGGACTCACCAGCTTGGTCTGCATAAATGTGGTTGTATTTCATACCTTAACGACCTCCCCTCATGTGTAAGTGAAAGTTAGAAGAAGGAATTTGATAATATTATTTATTCGCATGTATTAAACATGCACCTCAATAACGTCCCCGTCCTGTAAAACGTGGTCTCTGCTGGCCATGACGCCGTCGTGTTTGCCGGAGCCCCAGATGCGGGCGTATTTCATTTTCCTGGCGAAGTCCTTGTGCACTGAGGCGGCGGCTTCCTCTAATGTACTACCCGTCGGTAGCACAATGGGATCTTCGTAATCGGGCTTGCCGCCGGGGACCTTGGTGTATATTCGGATGATATCCAGCAGGCGGAATATCGCCAGACGGAGCTCATCAAGTTTTCTCCCCTGAGCCGAGATTGCGACAAGTTTGAGGCGGTCGCCGTATATTTCCTTCAGGATATTAAAATTCTCACTATCAACATCCAGGTCTTTTTTATTGCAGACCACCAGGGCCTTTTTAACGGTTACTAGTAATTCTTCATCCGCGGGTTCAATCTGCCAGAGTCCCATTTTCTTCTCCAACAGCTTATCGATGATAGTTTCCAGTTGTGATAGTGGGTCGTTGGAGAGGTCGATAACGATGAGCAGTGCATCGGCCCGCCTGATTATATTGAGAATCCACCATTCGGGGGGCTGCTCGCTGAGGGGAGGTGTATCGATAAGCTGAATCTTGATATTCTCGTAAGCCATCATGCCCGGTGTGGCGTTCTGGGTGGTGAAGGGATAGGATGCCACCGTCGGGGTGGCTTTAGTGAGACTGGCGACTATCTGCGACTTTCCGGAATTGGGCGGGCCGATAACCGCCAACTGACCGGCGCCCATCTTTTCAATCATCATCGAAGCACGCTGCGTGGCCGTTTTCTTATCGAGCGACTGGGTCAGCTTGGCAATCTTGGTGCGGAGGTCAGCGCGGAGGTGGTCGGTGCCCTTGTGCTTGGGCATGATCGAAAGCATCTCTTCTAGGCAGGCGATTTTCTCCAGCGTAGTCTTCGCCATGCGGAAGTTTCTCTCGGCTTCAAGATACTGCGGCGTGAGATTGGCCGGCATGACTACAGGTACTCCTTTATCTTCTTCGCCTGGTCATATGTCATGCCGGTAGCTGCTGCCAGCTCGTCAACGGAAGCCTCCCGTATCGCGGGAACGGAACCGAAGTGGTGCATCAGGGCGCTCTTGCGGCGGGGCCCGATTCCCGGGATATTGTCCAGCACCGAGGTGAAGGTCTTCCTGCGATGCACCCGGGTATAATAGCTGACGGCGAACCGGTGGGCTTCATCCCGGATATTCTGGAGTACTTGGAGTCCGTGAGACGATTTAGGTAAGACCACCGGGCTTTTCCTGCCGGGCAGGAATATTTCCTCCTTCTCCTTGGCCAGGCCGGCGGCGGGTACGTCAACGCCACTTTCTTTTAATACCTCCAGGGCAGCATTAAGCTGTCCTTTACCTCCGTCGATGAGAACGAGGTCGGGCATGATACCCCAGGCCGTGGTATCCGATCCATCTGCGTTTTTACCCCGTTTGAAACGGCGTCTGAGGACCTCCTGGAGCATGGCGTAGTCATTGGCGCCGGATACTGTTTTGATTTTAAAGCGGCGGTAGTGGGCCGGCTTTGGCCTCCCGTCTTCGAAGACGACCATGCTACCCACCGCCGAGGTACCCTGAATATTGGATATATCGTAGGCTTCCATCCGGGCCGGCTTTTTCCTGAGTTTAAGTTCTTTCCCGATTTCTTCTAAAGCTGCATCCAGCGACCGGGGTGCCGTCATCTCTTTTATCTTGAGTTGCTCCCATCCCTGGCGGGCGTTTTCGGCGGCGATATCCACCAGCTGCTTCTTAACGCCGCGGCGCGGTACCTGTATCCTCACCGCCCCACCCCGCTTGCTGCGCAGCCAGTCTCTCACGACCTCTTTATCCTCGATGGGGTACTGGAGCAGCAATAGTGGGGGTATCCGTGGGGAGGAGGAATAATACTGCTTGACAAAGCTGGTGATTATCTGCCGGGGTTCCTCGTGGCGGGTACCCTGAAGGAGAAAGCCCTCGCGGCCGGTCATGCGGCTGCTGCGGACAAACAAAACCTGAGCGTAGGCTTTATCTTCGTCCTGGATAAAAGCGATGACGTCCTGTTCGCCTCTGACCGTAGATGCTATCTTCTCTCCTTCGATGACCTCCTCCATCGCCTGAATCTGGTCTCTTAGGCGCGCCGCCTTCTCAAAGTCGGTACTGGCGGACGCCTTATTCATCCTGGCTTTGAGCTCGCGGATAACCTTATCGCGCCTGCCTTCAAGAAAGAGGATGACTTCCCTGATAACCTGGTCGTATTCCTCCTTACTGACCGAGCCGGTGCACGGCGCCAGGCAGTGCCCGAGGTGGTATTCGAGGCAGGGGCGGCGCCTGGTGGTGCCGGTAATATTCTTGTTACAGATGCGGAAAGGGAAGAGGCGCTGGAGGACACGCAGCGTGTCCTTGAGGGACTTGGAGCTGGAAAAGGGCCCGAAATAACGGCCGCCATCGTCTTCCATGCGGCGGGTCCTGTAGACACGGGGCCATTCCTCACCGATATCGATTTTAAGATAAGGGAAGGTCTTATCGTCCTTGAGACGGACGTTAAAGCGCGGATGGTACTGCTTGATGAAATTCAACTCGAGAATCAGCGCTTCCTGTCCCGAGGTGACGGTAAAAAAATCAATATCAGCTACCTGCGAGGCAAGTAATGCGGTTTTGGGGGATACCCGGGATGAAGTGCTGAAATACGACCTCACCCTGCTGTGGAGGTCGTTGGCCTTACCCACGTAAAGGATATTGCCGCCGGCGTCACGGAAGAGGTATACGCCCGGCTTGTGAGGCAATCTATCAAGCTGTTCTTTTATCACTCGGTTACTCAATGTAATACTCACAGGATACACCTGATTTATTCTAGCACAGGAATATTACCGAGCAAAGGTTTTGTAAATGGATGGCTTAAATCTTTCTTCGACTTTGAACAAGGGGTTGTTTGTTATATAATATATATGCACGGAAATTCAGTTAGATCAGGGTGAGACGATTAAGAACCGCGATATTCTTTCAATTATCAGTGAAGTTAGCGAGACGCTGACTCTCAGCAGCAATCCCGAACAACTCCTGGGAATGGCGCTGGACACGTTAACCGGGATTTATAAGGCGGACTGCTGCTGGGTGCAACTCGCGGATACGGGTGGTGACAGGCTGCCTCTGGTCGCCAGCCTCGGTTTTACCGAATATATGAAGCGTGAGATGAACCTGCTGGACCGGAACCACCGCTTCAGTCATGAGATAATCGGAATGGGGCACAATGTTGTCATTCCCAGCCTGAACCGCGACGGTAAATATGACATCCCGATTTTCAGGAAATCTGGCTTTCGCTCGCTGCTGGCGGTCCCGATAATGACATACCGCATCCATGGGATTCTGGGGATGGCTTTCCGTTCCAGGATGAAATTCAGCGATGACTTCACCCGGCTATTCGATGTTATCGCCAAATTATTGGGTATGTCCCTACATAAATCGATGATGAACGAACGGGTATTGCAGAAAACAAATTCCGAGCCGGTCAGCTCTGGTGAAGCCAGAGCGGCAGAAGATACTGCTGATGTATCGAATACAGAGGACTTCCCAGAGAAGGATATTCAAACCGAAGCTGCGACAACAGGTACAGAAAAGAAACGTGATAGTGAATTCCATGACCATGACAGGAGTATGAGACTCTTCAGCGAGTCGCACAAATAGCCTGCGATACCCCATGAATCACCCGGGAGTCTTAATCAGTGTATTGCCGTATTCTTTTCAGTCTCCCGGGCAATCCACCTATCAGTTAATCGTTATCAGACCCTGCTTAATAGCCACGACCACGGCCTCGGTGCGGGCGTTAGCATTCAGCTTCCTCAGGATAGAAGTGACGTGGTTCTTGATGGTCTGTTCGCTTATCCCCAGTTCGGCGGCAATCTGTTTGTTGAGATACCCTTCGGCTATGTACTGGAGGATTTCTATTTCCCGGGGAGTCAGCGGCGACATGAAAGCCTCGGCTTCACTACGGGCCGACAGCTCCTGGAACTGCTGCAGAACGTGTTCGGCTACCTTGGGTCGGTCGGTCAGGTATTCATTGATAGGATGCTCACCGCGGGCAACACGCCGTACCGTTTCAACGAGCTGCTCCGAGGTGACTTCCTTGCTCAGGTAGGCTACCGCCTGGGCTTTCAGGGCAAGGAACAACTGGTTATCGTCCATGTTGGAAGAGAGCACGATAACACCGATGTTGGGAGAGCGTTGCTTGATTTTCTTGGCCAGCTCGATGCCGTTATCCGACGGACCATCAATGTCCAGCAGAGCGACATCAGGCGGAAGATTATCGATAGCTTTAATGACGCCATCATCAACCGCGGTGATGCCGGATATCGCGATATCTTCAACTTCAGAGAAAGTCTGCTCAACTCCCTGCTTGAATAACGATTGCTGGCTGATAATGAATACCTGGATTTTGTTCTTATTATTGTTGTTCATGATTTTTACTCCTATCATGGCCATGATATATCAGGCCAGGTTATGATTTGCCTTTCTTACCTCCTGTAATAGCCGGTTTTTTCTCGTATAGAGTAACGAATTTATCGACAAGGTGCGGGTCGTATTTGGTGCCGGCACCTTTTTTGAGTTCTTCCAGAGCTGCGGGGACGGTCGCAGAGCCGGAATCTTTCGTATTTGAAATCGAAATATCAAAGGCACTGGCGATAGCCAGAATACGAGCGTACAGAGGGATATCTTCTCCCTTGAGACCGTGGGGAAAACCTGTCCCATCGAAATTTTCGTGGTGATGCCGTATGCAATCGGCACATTTCGATAGTTTGGGGATATTCGAGACGATGTTAGCACCAAGCTGGGGATGGCTTTTGATTACCGCCCAGTCTTCATCGGTTACGTTATCGTTCTTTTCCAGTATTTCATCGCTGATGTTGATTTTACCGATATCATGTAACAACGCACAGGACTCCAGTTGTTTGAGACCCATCGTGTTGATACCGAGGGCTTTACCGAGGGTTATAGCGTATTCAGCCACTTTCTTTGAGTGATTACGCGTACGGGTGGTACGGCTATCGATAGTTTCCGCCAGATTATAGATAATACTCACAATCCTGTTGTTGCTATCTTTCTTGGACTGGTCCGACTCAGCGAAATATAGGTTGGATAGTGTACCCGAAGCACAGAAAATACGGTTTCCTCCGCTCCATTTAGCCCGATAAAGCGTCAGGTCTGCGGCGGCGATGATATCGGAGTGACTCATGCCATCCTCAGGCCAGCTGGCTAACCCGATGCTGGCGGTGATGTTAATGTCACCGGTATCCAGTTCGTTCTCGATTGCCTCACGGACTCTTTCGGTTACCTGACTGGCTGCCTCGATAGTTGTCTGCGGCAGCAGTATAGCGAATTCATCACCACCATACCGGAAGGCCTGGTCCGAATTTCTTATTTTACTTTTAATAACATTGCCGACGTGTCCGAGAAGCGTATCGCCGGCGAGATGCCCTTTGGTATCGTTGAATGCCTTGAAAGAGTCAAGATCAAGGATAGCGAGGGTGAATTTACCGCCATAACGGGAATGGCGACTGATTTCACTATCAATCATCTCATCGAGGGAACGACGGTTCAACAGACCGGTAAGTTCATCGACACGCGCCTTTTCTTCGGTAGCGGCATAAAGTCGGGCGTTTTCCAGAGGCATAGCTATCTGCGATGCAAGCTGCTCGAGGGTGGATATGTGCTGTTGACTGTAAGCGTCTTTTTCACGGCTGGCCAGAATTAGACTGCCGATTACCTCCCCCTTAGCTATCAGTGGCAGGTATACCATTGATAGCATCCCCTGTTCGTAGAAATTATGTCCGGTGGAAAATCTGATTTCTTTGGATAAGTCACGTTCCACGAGGGGTTTCTTGTGGTTTACCACCCAGCCTGTGCCGGAGCTCTGCATGGGAATTTTCTCTCCAACCTGGTAGGACGAGCCTTCTTTTGATGACAGGGCTACGCAGCAGAGTCCCTCTTCCTCAACGAGCACTATCGATGCCCAGCTGACATCAACGATTTTTTTGAGTTCTTCAATAAAACTCCCGAATATTTCCTGTATATTCAAACTGGAGGCGACAATGGCGCTGCAGTTATTTATAACGGAAAGCTCCGTCTCGCGCTCCTTGAGCTGTTCGCTGAGGTATTCCTTTTCCATGGTCACCGCAACACGGTCGGTGATATTGGTAATAATGTTATATTCTTCAAGCGAGTATCTTCCAGACTCCTTCTCACCGAGGACAAGGATAGCGATAAGTCGGTCGCGGCTGATAAGCGGCATCAGGATTTCTATCTTTTTAGACTCTATCTCTTCTCTTTCTTCAGCCCACAGGCCCAGGAACTCCGGTAAGACAATCAGGCTTTCTTTTGTCAGGGGAATACGCTCCCGCTCAAGGTGTTTTACGATGGGATTGTTGGCTTTAAGCTTCATTCCGCTGAAGTCGTTTTTCTTTGGTTCGGATATCTGTACGCTGAAATCGTCACTACCCGCCTCAGGGAAAAGGAGGGTTGCCTGTTTAATACCGATTGCCTTGGTGAGTAGTGCCAGTAACTCGTCACCCTGTTCTTTCAAACTGAACATGGTGTGGATAGTATCAGTGAAGTTAGATAATTTCTGGCGGTAGTGATAACTGGAACCATGAAAAGCTTTCGACATCATATCAAAGAAAAGGCCACGTAACTTGTACACAAATATGGCGACAAACAGTGCTATTGCGGTAGCAGCAAAAGAGGCCGGAATGCTGATGTCGAAATTAAATATATTGTGAGAAACAATGAGAATAAGCCAGTAAGTAACAACACTTAAAATACCCAGACTCAACCATGCTGAACCCTGCCTGATTACAATTCTAATATCAACCAGTTTATGCCTGATAACCGCGTAGGTAAGGATGAAAGCGTTGATAAGGTTACCGATATGAGGGATGGAATATTCTTTACCCCAGGGAAGGACGGCCCCGGACATAAATACTGTCAAAACTATGATACATAGTATTAGAGTATAAGTCTGGTTATACGTTACCGGGTTGTCGATAGTTTTTATTTTTTTATTGAGCACATAGAGATTCCTGACGGCCAGGGTTAAAAGAAAGACAGCTATTAGTAAGAGACCAAAACCATAATGAACGTATAGTCTGTCACCGACGGCAATGACATTGTCGACTACTTCCCCAAACCCTACTAAAATTACCACAACCCCCAGTGAAATATAGGCAAATGGTAACCAGCGTCCCCGGCTCGGGGGGAAAAAGGAGGAGGTAAAGAGGTGAAACTGCACCACCATCAAAGTACTGGCTATCATAATACATTGAACTAAAAGAAGATTATGTTGAGGGAAGTAATTTCCACGGAAAAAGAAGTCAATCAAGCTCCATACCATGGCAGGGATGAGAAAGGAGATGAATAATGTATGCCGTTTCTGCCAGGGCCGGTTACTGGCAACCGTAATAAATAACGGTATATACGCAATAGTAGCGATTAGTGGAATCAGGGAATATATATTCATATATGGGAATTATCAGACCAAACGTGACAACTGTCAAGGGGTAACCAAAGTAAGCGAACTAAGGTGGGAATACTAAAGTACTATATGCTATGTGGTAACCTTATCCGCTTCATTTTCTGTCATAACTTCGCTTTTTGTTTCTTTAACCACAATGATTTCTTCGGTATCACCTTTTAGTATTGATAGTACTTCATCGGAAGGATTGATATGAGGTGGCTTTAGATGGGCTAGGTCAGCACCTTCAGCCTGCTTCCGGGCTGTATATCTGGCAAAAGTGCCTTTGGGTAACAGCTCAATCTCAACGGTGAAATCGTACATGTCCGTTAAATCTTCAAGAACTCCGGTTATTCCTTTATTGTCATTGTTTGCCTCTAGTATATACCTTTGAATCGCCCCGGCAATTTCTGCTTGATTAAACTGCAAACCGTCTTTCGGTTCAACCAATAGATGCAGTATTGATTTCCCTAATTCTTTGTAGGCTACCCAGTCTTCATAGGCTATCCCTGTCTTTTCTATAGCCTGCCAGATTTGCCTTTCTGTTAATTGAATGACCACAAAATTGAGCAAACCGTCAGCCCGCCTTTCAAAAAGCATCTGAGGAAGCTCAATACCTAGTTTCTCATTTCTTAATGACGTTATCTTTACCATATCACCGATCCGGTATCTTGTTAGAGGACCTCCGTGATAATTGGTGATAACTAACTCATAATTTTCTCCGGCTTTAACTTCATTAAGCAGAAGAGTTTTTGGTCGGTAGCTACGGTCCATCTGCCACTTGAGCTGCTCTTCTTCCGGAATGAACTCCAAGAAATTAAGATTTGGAATGAAAGTCATCGCATCGTAATCCCAGGTCTGAGTGGCATAGATGCCACCCTCGGTACCGGCATATACGTCTAAAGGATACCTGCCCCAGAATCCCTGTATTTTGTCTTTATAAATCCAGCTTTCAAGACCGGTGATAATAATCCCCTTTACCGGCCACAGGTCTTTGGGCAGCATCGGTCGCTTTGCCAGCTTGCTCTTCACCAATCCTTTAGCTATGCGAAACAGTGCTCCGGGTTGTGAAAGCAGGGGGCGAATATTGATATTTCCTGAGGACTGAGTGAACTTTTCACCTACCGATACTAGGGCTAGAGCCATACCAAAGAAATAGTCAATACCGTGAGACAAGGCCTGTTTAAAACCCAGTCTTACTCTATCTTCAAAGGATAATCCTTCAGCTTCTTCCAGTTTAGGCATGTGATACACGGGAGTTTGTTGTTCCAGTATACACGTCATAGCACCCGACATATATGGTCTGGGGGCCACGGTATAGACCAGCTTTGGACGTTGCGGTGCCTGGGAGCAATCGCCCCAGGATTTACAGCTGGATATCAGGCCGATGCCATACATGAGTATACCTAATTCATGTGCAAAAGCCGGTGTTAATGGCACCCACCTGCACTTATACTCGCCTGACCTTCCGGATGTGCGTACCCATGAATCCGGTTTTACTGGCAGGACATCTTCCCTTTTTTGTTCTAATTCAGGACAGTAGTCAGCATAAGTTGTCAGAGGAACCATGTCGCGGAATTCTTTGACCGTCTTAGGTTCGGCGCCTTTCAGAATCTTTTTGCCGATGGGAGACCCGTTAAGCAGCTCCAGTTGTTCCAGCAAGAGCCTTTCCTGGATATCCATGAATTCACTGATATTCAGATTGAGATATCCGCAACACATCTGCCAGAGCTCTTCGGTTTTTCCCTGGCGCAGCAGTTCTGACGCTTTTAACATGAAATCACTCCCCAGCCTTTTTGCCACGTGGCAAATTTAGACATATACAAGGCTAAGGGATTGGCAATATGCTTGGGAAGTGATTGTGTTCTAGAACATAGTTCTATTATTCGTACGACAACAGGAATGATTGAATAGTAAGAGGTGTTTGATATGATTCAGACGAACGGACTAAAGCTCTTCTTCGTCCTCTTCATCCTGTTTGTAGAAGGATTCTAGCTGCTGGTTCAAATTTTCGAGTTCTTCATTCTGCTGGGTTTTACCCAGGGACATCCCGTAACTGACGAAAAACTGTAGGAAATTATGCAGCAGTTCCATGATCTGCCGCATGAAATCCTCCATTTCTTCTCTCTTAACGTATTGTTCCTGATTATCCTGTTCCTGAAGCTGGCACTGTATTAAGTAATTAACAAATTCGGTCCGGTTCAACTCGCCACGGTTTTTATCTATTTGCTTGACGATGTCCTCTTTAACAACCATAATCAGGTCGTTTTCATCAAGTAACAGGGTCCTTCTCATTCAAAACCTCTTCTTTGAAACACTGTTCCCCCGAAGGGGATTCGTGAAGATTTCTAAAGAGAGTGTAGCATCACAATATAAAGCCAGACATAAAAGTAATAAAGGATTTATAAAGATTTGCTTAAGGTTTCATTAAAACAAAGGAGCGGCTGATACCGTGTAAATCAAAACTGACTTACGGAAAACGCGGGAATGAAGCGAGTAAACGATAAAAAACCCGAAGGAAGATTACCTTCAGGTGAGATAAATTACATATATTATATATTATTGGTTATGGGAACCAAGCATCTCCATAAGGGTATCGATGGCTTTTAACAGCTTTAAGCCGCTGTCAGTAACCTGAAATGCAACCAAAGAGTTGCCCATGTCTACCTTACGCAGAAATCCCTGATTTATTAAATATTCAAGGTATTTTTGTATCTGGTGATAGCTCATATTGGCGCTGTACATTATTTCCGTCTTACCGGCCCCGTTTTCCCCTATTCGGAGCATATCGGCGATTATCTCTATATTAGAGCGGCGCTGGCTGACGGCAGGTCTATTCCCGGAGTAGCTATCTAGATTTTTCCTATTGAGTTCAATATTCATTCAGGACTATTGTACTGCTAGGGGTATACAGTGTCAACAGTTTTAAGCATGTAAACACATTAAACACCAGATATTCTGTGAAACGCTAAAAGAGGCTGAGATACCAATCGAAGATTTCGTTTCCCCAGAGAAGAGTAATAATCGGTCCCAAGGCCAGGAAAGTCCCGTAGGGAATAACATCCTTTCTGCCCTTTTTCAGGAATACGAGCAGAATGATCGCTGCCAGGCCTCCGAGGAGTATTCCGATAAGCAGTGCGACAACGAAAAGGGGTAATCCCGTTGCGAGCCCGATGAGAAATGCCAGCTTGATGTCTCCCATCCCCATTCCCCCCGGATTTATTAGAAAAATGATAAAGAAAAAAGCGAACCCGATAGCACCGGCGATGATGCCGTTGACGATAGCTATATTTAGAATGCCCGATTCGGGCCAGAAGGATTTGATATAAGTCAGCAAGTTCCAATCGGAGGAAATGGTGTCGATACCCAGAATAACCAGACCGACCACGGCCGCGGGGTAGGTAATCCGGTTGAGAATCAGTTTGTGTTCAAAGTCGATGAAAATAATCGAGAGGAAGACGCAACACCAGAGCGCCGTAATGGCGAACTCAGCGGTTAATCCGAAGCGCCAGTAAGATAGAAAGAAGATAAGGCCGCTGCCTGCCTCAACCCAGAGAATACGTAAGGGTATACGAGCCCGGCAGTAGCGACAGCGTCCGCGCAACATCAGATAGCTTAATACAGGTATTAAATCTAAAAATGAAAGCTTGTGGTTACAGGCATCACAATGAGACGAAGGATGCACCAGTGATTTACCAACAGGAAGACGGTCGACCAGCACATTCAGGAAACTACCGACTGCCAGACCCAGCAGGGTAAAGATGATGTATAGCAGTATATCCATGTTAGTTCATTTTGCCCTTTTTTATTACGGATAGTCAACGGGGCAGTCAACGAATTACCAGCCCGTGCCGACATCCTAATGCAAATGGGTGTTCTTACCGATGATAATTAGGGGCAGGTATGATGGTGACAAGTAACCTGAATATATAAAATATACCGAATGCTGACATTTTAATCGTAAAATCACGTGTGACACGGGACTTTTTTCCCATAAAGCCATATGACTATTAACTCATTGAACTTTCACCCTACTATGATAAGCTAAAACTGAGTCAATAACACACGCAAAATACGGGAAAGGAGTGACTGAAATGAAGAAGATATTGAGGAAATTCCGCTACGGAGAGAAAGGTTTTACCCTGATCGAGCTGCTGGTAGTGATTGCCATACTCGGCATTTTGGCAGCAGTGGCCGTACCTAACGTAAGCAAGTTCATTGGCCAGGGTGAAGACGAGGCAGCCGATGCCGAGCTGCACAATGTCCAGACGGCGGTAACAGCAGCCATGGCCGATGCTGCTGTGGGCACGATACCGGGCGGTGATAACCAGACCTTCGATACAACGCATGATGTAGTTGTCTCCGGTAATATCTCAGTCGGCGACTACATCATGGGATACACGGTCGATGGTGTAAACGGTGTCTACAGTGTTAATGGCGATGGCACCGTGATACAGGTTTCCTTCTAGTATCGAATATGCTTGTTATTACACGGTGTAGCTACACATAATTATGTAAGAAATAATAGAGTATTACAACAGATACACAAATTAGAAAGCCTATCAGTAATATAAAAGTTACTGATAGGCTTTTTATGTCTTTATTCAGAAAATATTTACCCGTATAAATTGAACGTAAAGATATTATCCGGCCTGGCGGGAATTTAAAGATAGCCGTATCCCGTGGTATGAGATGTGGGTATAGGAATACCTTTTACGGCTGGAGAGGATCTAATAAACTCTTTGCTGGTTATCGGGATTAGTGTATTCGTTGCCTTCTTCGGGGGTATAGTAGGTAGTTGGAACCGGGGTTGGCTCTTCCTGGTGCCAGGCTTCTTTACCACCGGTAAGTCTGGCTATCTCGTCCTTGTCGTTACAGAACTCCATGACGCTTTCGAGAGTTATAGCTCCATCATGATACAGATTAACCAGTGCCTGATCCAGCAGCTGCATGCCGGCATGGGAGTTCACGCGAATAGTATTGGGTATCTGGAAGGTCTTGCCTTCCCTGATAAGGTTCCTGACGGCAGAATTCGCCAGCATTATCTCTATAGCCGCCACCCTGCCCTCCTGATTGGCTTTAGGAATAAGGGCCTGACAGAGTATGCCCAGAAGTAAGGACGCCAGACGGGCCTGTGCCAGATAACGCTCGTGGGGCGGGAAGATGTTGATAATCCTTTCCACTGCCTGAGAGGCGCTGGGGGCATGGCCAGTAGTCAGTACCAGGTGGCCGGTTTCGGCAACAGTAAGTGCCGCCGATGCGGTTTCCAGGTCTCTCATCTCACCGACGAGGATGACATCCGGATCCTGACGTAAAACGTGCCGGAGCGCTTCGGCAAATGACAGTGTATCGCTGCCCAGCTCGCGCTGGGTGATGGTACAGCGCAGATTGGTATAGGTGTACTCCACCGGGTCTTCTATTGTAACAACTCGCTTGTTTTCAAGCTGGTTAAGGTAATCAATCATGGATGCCAGGGTGGTGGATTTACCGCTGCCGGTGGGGCCGCTGATAACTACCAGTCCACGCGGACGTAATATGAGCTCTTTACAGATATCCGGAAGCCCGAGTTCCTCGGGAGAGGGTATCGTTGATGGCAATAAACGCGCGACGATGCTGATTGTATTACGCTGCCTGGCCACATTGAAACGCACCCTGCCGACATCGGCGATACCAACACCGTAATCAAGTTCGTAGTTTTGCTCGAATTCCTCCCGGTGTTTTTCCGTGGTGAACTGCTCGAACGCTGCCTGCATATCTTCCACGCCGACGACTGACATACCTTCAATCGGTCCGAGGCTACCGTCAATACGAAGCAAGGGAGGCTGGTTGACGACCAGATGCAGGTCAGAAGCGTTACGCGATTTAGCTAATTTTAATAGATCTACAATATCCATTAGTCCGCACCTTTCAACTTCAGTGTTAAGTGATATTCCTGAGCCTGGATCTCATCGGTATCAATTTCTTTAATTTTGCTAATAACAATCTCATCGAATCGGCGGGTACTATCAAGTTTACGAGCATATTCCAGGACTTCCACCTCAGACGGAGATATACCCTTGATAGATACGGTATCGCCACGATGGATTATACTTTCCAGTTCTATAGCACTTACCAGATTATCCACGATGGCATTAATATCTGCGTTCAAACTCTCAGATGCTAAACTGATGGTTTCGTAGACAACCGAAAAACTGTCATTGATTATTTCTAGGCTGGCTATCTTACCGCTCAAATCCTCGATATCTGCCATAAGTCTCTGTTTTTCTATCTGTTTCCTGCTGATATCAAAATTGTTCTCATCAATTTGCTCGTTCGTAGCTTTTATATCACTGGCGGTACTCTGGATGATAAATACGAAAGTCGCTATCACCGCTACACCAGCCACGGCAGCCGGTATGGCCAGCAGGCTGCCGCGTGACATAGGCTTGGGTAGATAGTTTCCAGGAAGCGTATTAATATTAGCCAGAAGCGAGCCTGACTCCCGGGGAAGTTCTTTAAGTGTGAGACCAACATTAACCAGATAATGCGATGGATCGAGTTGTTTGGGGCATTTCAGGGGTGAAGTCAGCGGCGCTACCGGATATCCCAGTTCGCGGGAAATTGAATCGAACGAATCAGGATTATCCGCCAGTTCACCGGAAATATATACGGTTGTATCCTCGGGGAGCACTTTTTCCGGATTATTTGAATTATAGAACTGTACGGTACGTCTTAATTCATCCTTTACTATCGCCAATTTTTCCTGATAAGACAACGAATCATGAGGGAAGGACACAGTACGCATTGGCTGGGGGAAGCCTTCCGACACGATTACAATATCAAATTCAGTTTCCTGAGCATCAATGAGAATGGCCGTATCTTCCTTTATCAGCCTAGCCAGGGCCAGCGGTTTGATATCCATGAGGTACGGTCTTAGCCCAGCCTGGTCAAGTGCATTTAGCAGGTAATCAGTTGTCTGCCGCGGCATAGCAACGATGAAGGCCCGCATCCGGCTTTCATCACTGGATACAATCTGCCAGGAGATATGTAATTGCTCCGGGGGAACGGGCAAAAGCCTTTTAGCTTCCCTTGTCATTGCCTCTTCCTGCATGGCTTTAGGCAGCAGGGGTAAAACCACGGGGCGTGATAGCGAGTGGAGACCACTCATGCCGAAGATGAATCTGGTGGGGCTGATTCTATTATCAGAGAAGAGATGTTTTATCTTTTCAATCAGTTCCGCTTCTTTATCTTCGTCGCTAACATCTTCCAGGTCTATATCAAGAGGCACTTCGGCAAGTTTGCTTATTCTCTTGCCGCTGGTAACCATTAACCGAATACTTTTATCATTGATATACAGTGATGTAATTTTCCTAGCCATGACTAATCTCCCTTGTATGTATAGACGACCAGCTGTACAGAAGTATAGGGCGTATCTGCCATTACCGTCTGGACTGTCACGATGTATCCTGTGCTAAAGTCTTCATTAATGTTGATGATGAAATCTACCATATCGGATAGTTCACCGCGTACGACGATGTTTACCGATATCATTTCACAGGGGAGTTTAATGAATGTGTCCGTTTTTACATCGGTCGTGCCGATATCTATTATTTCCACATTGTTTTCGGCGGCGATTTCGTAACATTTATCAGTGACATCGATGCTCGTGACTGGCTGTAAGAGCAATGTTTTACCAGTATCATGTTGTAAGGAGAGTTCAGTATGCAATTCCTGAAGTGAGGCTTTCTGGCTTTCCAGCTCTTCAATGTTAAATTGTCCCAACCTCATTTTGGTTACTTCCAGTTCGTCGCTGGCTTCGCTACTTGTTTTCAACTGCTGAGAGTAGGTAACACCAAGTCCCGCCAGTACGACGATGAAAACGCCAACCGAGAGGATTATCCAGCCGGTTTTACTCAGGTTAATTTTTATCTTTTTCATATTGACCTCGATTGCCAGAGGTTAGAACGCAGCGCCATAGACGCTGTACATGGCCGAAACCATCGAAAGCGCGATAAGTCCGATTACGCCAGCAATTACCAGCGTCATTATCGGCTGGATAAGCCCGATGAGAGCCTTCGTTTTATCCTCAGCCTCTGTTTCATAATTATCTGCAATGGCCAGCAGCGAGGTATCAAGACTACCGGTTTCCTCGCCGACCTTGACCATACGTACTATCATTGGCAGGAAGAAGGGATTCTTCGACATGGGTGTGGACAGGCCTTCACCCTTGAGCATATCCTGGTGAACGTTGTTGAGAGCCTGTGCCATGACCTTGCTATTGGTGCCCTGCGTAACCAGGGACATAATTTCTGTTAACGGCAAACCGGCGGTAAACAGGATGGAGATACTCCTGCAGCAGCGGGACAGCTCGTTAAGCTGCTTTACACGGCCTATCAGAGGTAATTTTAACAGGAATTTGTCCCATTTATAACTACCGTCCGGTGTTTTAATATAAATAAGGAAAGCTCCTATCGCTACCACCAGACCCATAATGATGTACATAATATTGGCCTTAACGGTCTCCGAGAAATCCATCATCATTTTTGTCATTGTCGGCAGTTCCACGTGGAGTTTATCATACAATTCGCCGAAAGCCGGTAAGACAAAGCCGACCAGTACACCAACAACGATAACGGTAACGACGGCCGCAATAATCGGGTAGGTAAGTGCACTTTTTATACTTTTTCTGGCGGTAATTTCCTTTTCCATGTAGTCGGCTACCTGTCTCAACATCGTCTCCAGTCCGCCAGTCTGCTCGCCGATACTTAGTGTCCTGCAGGCAAGTGGAGAAAACACCTCGGGATGCTTGGCCATCGCCGTGGATAACTGATTGCCATTTCTGAGGTCTTTAAGGATATCCTGCATCGCTTTTTTCATGTTGGGATTGGTCATCTGTTCCTGCAGGAGTTCTAGAGAGGTAACGATGTTAACACCCGATTCCAGCAAAAGCGCCAGCTGACGGAAGAAGAGCACAATTTCCATCGGCTTTATCGTGAAGAGAGCCTGCTTCAGTCTTTCAACGCTAAGGAAAGGGATGTACGGTTTCAGGTTAATTAAACGATAACCCGCGTAACTCATCATGTCATTGACGGCCTCTTCATTGGCAGCCGTCAATCTTCCCTTGATAACTTCTCCCTGTGGGCTACAGGCTATATATTGATATACCATAAATTTTTCTTCCCTTTTTTATCCTGTGTAAGCGTTCCGGATTATCTCCGAGGGTGTGGTCATATTTTCTTTAACCTTGATCATTCCGTCTTTAGCTAGGGGTATCATGCCTTCTCTCATAGCTTGCTTGCGGATTTCCACAGCAGTACCGCCTTTTAGAAGCATCGTTTTTATTTCCTCGCTATTATGGAGTATTTCAAATACGCCGGTTCTGCCGCGATAGCCGGTATTGGAGCAGTGTTTACAGCCGCTGCCGTACATGAATGTTTCCTTTGTCTCGTTCATTTCTTGTTCGTAAGCCATATTTTCGGCTGAAGAGACTTCCGTAGGGCTGGAGCAGTTGGGACAGATACGCCGGACCATCCTCTGAGCGACTACACCGATTAGCGCCGAGGAAACGAGGAACGGCTCCACGCCGAGGTCCATAAGACGCAGGACGACACCGACGGTATCATTGGCGTGGATTGACGATAATACCAGATGTCCGGTGAGTGCTGACTGAATGGCGATATTGGCCGTTTCAGCGTCACGTATCTCACCAATTAGAATAACATCAGGGTCAAGCCGCAATATAGACCGGAGGCCGCTGGCGAAGGTCAGGCCTGCCCGGGGGTTGACCTGTATCTGGTTGATATTTTCAAACCTGTACTCAACCGGGTCCTCAACGGTGATGATATTTCTTTCGATACGGTCGAGCGTGTTAATTGCAGCGTAAAGTGTCGTGGTTTTACCGGCACCGGTCGGTCCACTTACCAGTATTATACCGTAGGAAACCTTGAGCATATCTTCAAATTTAGCGAGGCTATCGGGCAGAAAGCCCAGCTCGCTTAAGGCCAGTGTTGCCCTCGCTTTATCGAGTAGTCTTAACGTCGCCATTTCACCGTGCACAGTAGCGATACTGCCCACACGAACGTCTATGGACCTTCCCTTGGCTTTGACGGTGAACTGCCCGTCCTGAGGCCGGTGATGGTCGGCGATATTCATCTGAGCTAGGACCTTTATCCTGGAAATAAGCGCGGTAGCTGTGGTCAGGGGAAGAGAAAACATATCATGAAGCGTTCCGTCGATTCTGTAGCGGACCCTGAGGTTCTCTTCGCCCGGCTGGAGATGGATATCGGATGCCCTGGCTTTGACCGCTTCATCCACTATCATCGTTAATGCCTGGGCTACCGGGGCGTCCATGGAGGTATCTATGCGGACTCTATCTTCGTCTTTCCTTTTATCCTCGGACTGGATGCTCGATATCTTTTGCTGTATCTCTTCATAAGCTTTGTAATTAAAGTCGATTGCATCGAGGACATCTTCGGCGGTAGCCTCTTCAGGCTCGATACGCATCTGACTCCAGCTGGCAAGGGCTTCCAGAGCGAATATATCGGTAGGATTAGCCATGGCCACACGCAGGATATTGCCGGTTTTAAGTAAGGGGATAGCCATGTGTTTACGAGCCATGGCTTCGGGAATCATCTGAAGTGCTTCTGGCTCAGGAGCATTTTTTCGCAGGCTACTCTGAGCCCCTCCTATGGATTCTGTCATAAGTATAGAGTCCCAAATTTACTGATATGTATAGGATTTACAGAAATAATCTTATATGCCATTTTTCCCATTTACAATAGCTATTTGGTCATAGGTAGTTCAGGTAATTTTGGGGGTGTTGACGTTTACAAACATACTTTTACTTGTTTGAATATTATGTTAAAATATGTTTGGAGCAATAAGCGGCTAATTTTGCCAGAATAAAACATCACGAGGAGATACAATGAGAGAGCCGATTAATAACTTTTTAAATTATCTGACTGTAGAGAAAGGTTATTCCGATAATACCATCAATGCGTACCGTAATGACCTTATGGCTTTGGCTGATTTTGCCGAGAAAGAGCTGTCCCGAGAGGGTCCGGGCGTAACCTGGAAGAAGTTCACCCGCCAGAACATGCTAACTTACCTGCTCTTTCTGAAAGAAAGGGGATACGTTCCCACGACGATTGCCCGTAAAGTGGCGGCGGCCAGGTCTTTCTTCGGTTTTATGGTAGCGGAAGGTGCGATTAAGTCCGACCCGACCGAGAATCTGAGTTCGCCCAGCGTGGGTAAGGCCTTACCCAAACCCATACCGATTAACCAGGTACGCCTTCTCCTGGAACAACCAGCCAAGCTGACGACTTCCGAAGCTAAAAGAGATAGAGCCATGCTGGAATTACTTTATGCCAGCGGCATGAGAATCAGCGAACTGGTGGCTCTAAATATGGGCGACGTGAACATGGAGGGCGATTATTTCGTGCGCTGCTTTGGTAAGGGACGAAAAGAGCGCATCGTGCCGCTTTACGAAGGGGTAATCAAGTTAGTCAAAGAATATGTTGATAAGGAGCGTCCCAAACTCCTGCGTAATAAAAAGGATAATGCCCTGTTCTTGAATGCCCGCGGCGAGAGGCTTACCAGGCAAGGGTTCTGGCAAAAGCTTAAGGAATATGCCAAATCGGCCGGACTGGATCAAAAGATAAGTCCTCATACGCTTAGGCACAGCTTCGCTACGCATATGCTTAACGGTGGGGCGGACTTGCGGTCGGTGCAGGAACTCCTGGGACATGCTAATATATCCACGACACAGGTCTATACCCATCTGACCACCGAGCAGGTACGGAAATCTTACGATAAATCGCACCCCAGGGCAAAATAGAGGAGGTACAGGATGCCATCAAAATCACGACGTTCCCGGGGAAAGCATCCTCACCAGAGTAAAAAGAGTAAAGCTATCCAGCGTCAGGGAGCTTTAATGGCAAGACCACCGGTACCGGAGAAGCCTGCTCAGGTGAAAGAGCCTGTTATTACGCCGGCGCCCAAGCCTGCGGAAACTCCGTCCCGTCAACGCACCGTAAGTTATCCCTACGTATTTCAAGAGCTCCGGAGAATCGGGGTCCTGGCAGCGATTATCATTATTATCCTGATTATTTTAGCTGTAACTATCTCCTAGTCCCTCACCGGTGGTTGCTATGGACTTTGATGCGGCGAGAGCCAGGCTAATCAAAAAAATCAGTTCTGAAATCAAAGACAGGCGCGTACTGGAGGTTATGTCCCGTATCCCCCGCGAGGTATTCGTTTCCGAGGGGGTTCGTTACCAGGCTTACGAGGACAAGCCGCTGCCGATAGGGTATGAGCAGACAATCTCACAGCCTTATATCATCGCCCTGATGACCGAAGCGCTCGAGATTAAGGGCACGGAAAAGGTGCTGGAGTTAGGGACCGGGAGCGGCTATCAGACAGCTATACTCGCCGAACTGGCCAGGGAAGTGGTTTCCGTAGAACGGGTACCCGAGCTGGCGGAATCGGCCAAGGAAGTCCTTGATAAACTGGGTTATAAAAACATACATATATATATTGCCGGGGAAGAACTGGGAAGAAAGCAGGATGCTCCCTATGACGCCATCATGGTAACCGCCGGTGCTCCCAGAATACCAGATGACCTGGTTAGCCAGCTTGCAGAAGGCGGAAATATGATAATACCGGTGGGTACCAGATATATGCAGGAGCTTTGTAAGGTCACCAAATGCGGCGGCAGAACCACCGTACGGAATCTCGGAGGCTGCAGGTTTGTCTCTCTCATTGGCAAGGATGCCTGGGGAAAATAAAAATTAAGGTGGAGCGATATGGATGTATTTGAGGCCATAAAATCCAGAAGAAGTATCCGCAAATATAAACCGGACCCGGTCAGCGACGATGACCTGCAAAAGGTACTCGAGGCAGCTCACTGGGCGCCTTCGTGGGCCAATACACAATGCTGGCGATTTATCGTGGTACGCAGTCCCGAAATCAAACAGAAAGTGGCTGGAACTCTGAACAGGGTACAGATCGGCGATGATTTCCTGAAGAACGCTGCAACCGAGGCGATTAGACAGGCGCCGGTCCTTATCGTGGCCTGTGCCCAGACTGGTATCGCGGGCTATAACCGGGACGGGACTCCAGTGACGGATAAAGACGACTGGCTTTTATTTGATGTCGCTTTAGCGGTACAAAACCTTACCCTGGCTGCCTGTGCCTTGGGAATGGGGACGGTAATTGTGGGGGCTTTCGACGCTAAAAAAGCCGCCGAAATACTTGATGTGCCCGACGGCTGTGCCGTGGTTACAATGACGCCGCTGGGGTACCCGGACCATACCGGACAGATACCACCCCGTAAAGCGCTTGGCGATATTGTATACAAGGATACATTCGGTAAGTCATAGGTAACCAGCAAGGAGTTTATTTTGGAATTATTCGAAGCTATCAGCACCAGGAGGAGCATCCGTCGTTACACGGCAGACCCGGTCGATGACGATAAGGTTAATAAGATACTAGAGGCGGGACGCTGGGCACCTTCGTGGGCTAATACGCAGTGCTGGCGCTTCGTAGTGGTACGCGACCCCGAGGTAAAAGCCCGCATCGGGCAGTGCCTGATGGGGGCAAAAATAGAGGGTAAAGCGGTTGACAATCCTGCCACGAAAGCCATCAATACCGTACCCGTGTTGATTGTGGTCTGTGCTGAAATGAACAAATCGGGGTGCAAACCCGGCGACCCGACCAGCAAGGATTTCGTCACCGATAAGGGTGACTGGTTCATGTTCGATACCGCCCTGGCAAGTCAGAACATGGTACTGGCGGCGCACGGACTGGGACTGGCTACCGTGATCATGGGCGCTTTCGACGCGCCGGCGGTCGAGGAAATCCTGGGAATCCCCAAGGGCTACCGGGTAGTCGTCCTGTTACCGCTCGGAGTCCCGACTTGGGAGGGCAAAGCGCCTCCACGCAAAACCCTCGACGAAATCGTCGTTCACGACCAGTGGGATAGCTAACCCACGGGCACAATATCCGCACTTCCCTGCTTGCCGTGTTCGGTCGTCTGCGGTTATAATAGAATCTGTAAATACTAGAGAGCAGGTGTTTAGATGCAAAAGTACGGGCTTGATAATATCCATAACGTAGTTTTATTATCTCACGGAGGTGCCGGTAAAACGTCTCTCTCCGAGGCGATGCTATTTAAAGCGGGGGCGATAAAACGCCTGGGTAAAGTTGACGACGGCTCTTCCACCTCGGATTACGAACCCGATGAAGTAAAACGCCAGATAAGCATCAATCTATCTCTGCTCCCCTGCGAATGGCAGGGTAAGAAAATAAACATTATCGATACCCCGGGATACGCCGATTTCGTCGGCGAGATGAAAGCGGGTATGCGTGTCTGCGAAAGCGCAATTATCGTGGTTTGTGCGGCGTCAGGCGTTGAAGTGGGCACCGAGCAGGTATGGAAGTACAGCGAAGAAGCCAAGATGCCCCGCCTTATTTTCATTAACAAGATGGACCGTGAGAACGCCGACTATATCAGGACGGTGGAAGAAATCAGGTCCAAACTGGGCAATAAATGCCTGCCGCTGCAGCTGGCAATCGGCGCGCAGGACAGCTTTGAGGGAGTCGCCGACCTCCTGACAATGAAATCCTACATTGGGTCCGACGCTAAAGAGGGTGAAATGCCGTCGGCATTACAGGCTCAAATCGATAATTACCGGGAGAAACTCATCGAGGCAATTGCCGAGATAGATGACGCTCTCATCGAAAAGTACCTGGGCGGAGAGGAAATAACTCCCGAAGAACTGAATACCAACCTGCGGAAGGCGATACTTAACGGGAATATCGTGCCGATACTGGCGGGCTCGGCGCTGGAAAACATCGGTGCCGACAGACTGCTGGATGCTATCACCGAATACCTGCCCCTGCCCAGAGAGATGAAAATAGCCCTGTCCGGTGGCCCGGCGGAGCCCAGCGATACGGCACCACTGGCTGCCCTGGTATTCAAGACGACCGCCGACCCGTATGTCGGCAAACTTACCTATTTCCGCGTCTACAACGGCGTGATAAAAAGTAATGCGCAGGTCTGGAACTCCAGTGAAAAAGCCGCCGAGCGCATCGGGCAGCTTTACATGATGCGCGGCAAGACCCAGGAACCGATAGAGCAGGTAAACGCCGGTGATATCGGCGCCGTGGCGAAATTGAACGTTACCGGCACGGGCGATACGCTCTGCACCCAGGATAAGCCGGCCACGATAACTCCCATCACGTTCCCCAACCCCACCTATAACGAGGCGGTCTATCCCAAGACCAAGACGGACGTGGACAAGATGGGAACGGCCCTATCACGACTGGCCGAAGAAGACCCGACTTTGAAGGTATACCGCGAGCTGGGTACCAACGAGACAATTTTAGCGGGAATGGGTGATACCCATCTGGCGGTGGCGGCTGATAAGATGCAGCGCAAGTTCGGGGTGAACGTGGAGATGAGTACCCCCAAGGTACCCTACCGCGAGACGATAACCGTAACGTCCAAAGCCGAGTACAAGCATAAAAAGCAGTCGGGGGGTCACGGCCAGTACGGGCATGTCCTGCTGGAGCTGGAGCCATTGCCCGAGCGCGGTGATAACGAGTTCGCTGACAGGATTGTCGGCGGCTCTGTGCCCAGAAACTATATACCTGCTGTGGAAAAGGGGTTGCATGAAGCTTACCAGGAGGGCGTCCTGGCGGGTTATCCGGTGGTCGGGGTGAAGACGACACTGTACGACGGCAGCTTCCACCCGGTCGATTCCTCGGAGATATGCTTCAAGATAGCCGGGGCTCAGGCGTTTAAAAAGGGCATTAACGATGGTCACCCGATATTACTCGAACCGATTATGAACCTCAAGGTGACCGTTCCGAGCGACCTTACCGGGGATATCATCGGGGACCTTAATACCAAGAGAGCCCGCGTGCTGGGGATGAATCCCGAGGGTGATACCAACGTTATCGAGGCAACAGTGCCCCTCGCCGAAATCCAGCGTTACGCCATCGATCTCAAATCGATGACGCAGGGAAGGGCGATATACAGCATCGAGTTCGACCATTACGAGGAAGTGCCGGCACAGATAACGCAGAAAATCGTCGCACAGAAAGAAGCCGAGAAAGAGTAAGAAGATTACCTATATTATATATAAGTTCGGGTAATCAGGCTATGAAGCCAGCAGTTCTTTTATCTTCGCCGTGAAAGCCGGCAATACCTTTTTCCAGTCGCCGACAACGCCATAACGCGCCTGACGGAAAATATTAGCCTCCGGGTCTTTATTGATAGCAATGATGTTCTTGGAGCCCGAGCACCCGCTGAGGTGCTGACTGGAGCCGGAGATAGCCACGGCTATATAAAGCTCGGGGGCGATTATCTTGCCGGTGAGTCCTATCTGAACGGTATCAGGGAGCCACCCGTTGTCGCAGGGAGGACGGCTGGCACCAACGGCACCCTTGAGCAGTTTCGCCAGTTCCTCCAGCTGGGCAAATGCTTCGGCGCTGCCCATTCCCCGGCCGCCTGCCACCACTACCTCGGCGTCTTCCAGTTTAATACCGGCAACCTCTTCAACGACGGTATCGACTACCTTGGTTCTTATTGCCGATGCGTCAATCCCGGCATCGATATTAACGATTTCACCCTGCCTGGAAGCGTCGGGGGCCAGGGGAGTCATGGCTTTGGTCCTGATGGTTACAATCTGGGGGTCGGTATTACTGGTGTATACCGCGAGAGCGTTACCGCCGTAGATGGGCTTGGTCTGCAGCAAACGTTTCGAATCGGGGTCGATGGCAAGCTCCACGCAGTCCAGGGTAGCGGTGGTACCCAGCTTGAAAGCCAGACTCGGCGCCAGGTCACGCCCGATATCATTCTGCCCCAGAATAAGCACCTGCGGCGTTATCTGGTCGATTACTTTCTTCATGACCGCAACGTATGAATCAGTCCGATATGTTTTCAGTAATTCATCGTCAACGACGTAAGCTTTATCAGCTCCGTAGGCGATAGCTTCCTTGGTTGCTTCGGCAACACCGCTGCCGACGACGATAGCACACAGCTCCTGGCCAGAATCTCCAGCCAGCTTCTTACCGATGCCAAGTCCTTCGGTAGAAATCGGGGCCAGCTTGCCCTCTTTAACTTCACAGAATACGGCAATACCTTTATAGTCCGCCATTTTATACAATCTCCTGTTTATAAAATCTTGGCTTCCCTTATTTTCATGGCAAGGTTAGCCCCCGCTTCCTCCGGTGAATCTCCCTCCGCCATTTCGCATTTTCCTTCGTGCACAGGCTGGAAGAGCTTATTAACAGCGGTCTTTCTTCCGGCGTTACCCACCTGATTACTCTCCACCCCGATATCCGAAGGTTTCCATACTACCGGGTCGATTTTTTTAGCTGCCATGATTCCCTTTATCGTGGGATAGCGTGGCTCGCCGATTTCATTACTCACGGTTATCACTGCCGGCAGTGTAACTTCGACGACTTCATAGCCGTCAGCGGTAACCTTCTCCACTCTGGCGGTACCATTATTTATGTCAATCTTTCTCGCCAGGGTAACACAGGGCAGCCCGAGTATCTCCGCAATCCCGGATCCAGTTTGCCCGGCATTGGTATCCGAGGCTTCTCTGCCACAGAGGATAAGGTTGTAATCAGCCACCTTCTTGGTCGCCATCGCCAGAGCGTAAGCGGTAGAATGGCTGTCGGCACCGTCGTAGCTCTCGTCTTCCAGTAGAACAAGCTCATCGGCTCCCATGGAAAGGGGTTTCTTGACAACTTCCCGGAGGAGCTTTATCCCCATTGTAATGGCGGTGATTTTCCCGCCGTTGGCATCCTTGATTTTCAGGGCTGCTTCCACCGCGTACTCGCCATAGGGATCAATGACGGGCGGCGCTCCCTTCATCTCGGCTTTGTTGCTAGCCGAGTCAATCTGGAAACTGGCGGGAGGCGCTTCAGGGTCGATAACCTGTTTAACGCAAACTATAATATTCATCTCAACTGACGCACTCTCTCCTATGATTAATGATTTGGGGAAATGCCCTTAATAATGTAGCATCAAGCCCGAGACGGTGTCAAATAAACGCCCACCACACGTTCGATGCCGGCGTAGTCCACGGTAGTCTCGATACGAGCCGATGAAAATGTTTCACTGATGATATCGGTAACGGCATCCGCCTGACCCTCCCCTATCTCCAGGAGCATACAGCCACTAGGAGCAAGTTTATCTTTAGCTTGGTTGCAAAGAGTATTAATCATCGACGTACCGTCATGTCCGCCGTTCAGGGCCAGTACCGGCTCGAAGCTCAGGGGCCCGCTGTCCGGGATTTCCGATTCCCTGACGTACGGAAGGTTGGCCACAATCAGGTCGACGGGACCGGGAAGAGTTTCCAGCATATCGCCGTGGAGAAATTCAATCTTTTCAATAACGCCATGTCGGCGGCAGTTTCCGCGAGCTACTTCCAGCGCGGCAAGGGAAAGATCCGTGGCGTATATTTTAGTTCCTTTAAGGTTTTTGGCCAGGCTGATGGCGATAGTCCCGCAGCCGGTACCGATATCAGCCATAGTAGCTAAGTCACGGATGCGTGCTATTTCTAAAGCCTTTTCCACCAGGAATTCGCTTTCAGGTCTGGGGATGAGGACATCGCGGTTGACGTAGAAGTCCAGTCCGTAGAATTCGCGGTGTCCGGTAATATATGCCGTGGGCTCGCCCTGCCGGCGTCTCTCGACAAGCCGGTAATACGTTTTCTCGTCAACTTTGTTTATTCCGGCATCCAGTTCCTGGTATAACTGCGTCCTGGATATTTTAAGAGTGTGTCGTAAGAGGATTTCAGCTTCAAGAGAGGCATCGTCGATGCTGCTCCGGGCGAGAATATCGCGGGCATTCAGTAAAACTTGCCTGAGGTTCACACTGCCTGTTCCTCGAGTTGTTTCGCCTGCTCTGCAGTGATTAAGGCGTCAATCAGTTCGTCGATATCGCCGTCCATGATTTTATCCAGATTGTGGAGTGTCAGGGAGATGCGGTGGTCGGAGACGCGGTCCTGCGGATAATTGTAAGTTCTTATCTTCTCCGAGCGGTCTCCCTTGCCCACCTGTGACCGCCTCGACTCGGTGATTTCCCTGTCCTGTTTCTGCCGCTCGATATCCAGGAGGCGTGTGCGGAGCACGGACATGGCTTTTATCTTATTCTGCAGCTGCGAGCGTTCGTCCTGGCAGACAACAACCATCCCGGTGGGCAGGTGGGTCATGCGTATGGCCGTAGCCACCTTATTAACGTTCTGCCCGCCGGCCCCGCCGCTGTGGAAAACATCCACCTTGATATCGTCGGGATTGATATCAATGTCTACCTCCTCAGCCTTGGGCAGGACGGCCACCGTGGCGGTAGAGGTATGGATTCTTCCGGACGACTCGGTTACTGGTATCCGCTGGACGCGGTGGACACCCCTTTCGTACTTGAGTCGGCTGTATGCGCCTTTACCGCTTACCTCGAAGATAATCTCTTTGAAACCGCCGATACCGCTTTCGTTCACGCTGATAATGTCGGTCTTCCAGCCGCGGTCCTGAGCGTACCGACTGTACAATCGGAAGAGGTCGGCGGCAAAGAGCGCAGCTTCGTTGCCCCCCGCCCCGGCCCTTATCTCCATGATGATATCCTTTTCATCATTGGGGTCTCTGGGCAGCAGCGCTTTACGGAGTTGTTCGGTCAACTCATCAAGACGTTTTTCCAGGAATTCTATTTCCTGTCTGGCAAGTTCCTCCATCTCCTCGTCAACACCGTCATCCAGCATGGCACGGGTATCTTCAATCGACTTTTCCACGTCTTGATAGGCACGGTAGGTTTTTACAGTATCTTCAATATCGGCTCTTTCCTGTGCCAGTGCCTGTAGCTGGGGCAGGTCGGCGGCAATCTCGGGCTGTGCTATCTTACGATCAATCTCCCGGTAACGCCCTTCTATTTTCTTCAGTTGTTCAAACATATAAGGAAATTATATCACAGGTTCCAGAGCCCTGAAAGACCGGTAAATTGACATATTGCCAAATTTCAGACTATAATCAAGCGTATTCCGCGTTAAAAAATAACATATACGGGTTTGTAAAAAGGAAACACCTTCATACATTTTTTCTTATATTACTATTGTTCTGAGACACGTCACTCAAGTAAACATTGTAAGGAGTAGTGCGCATGACAATAATGGAAATTCTTACCAGAAATGCCAGGCTTTATCCCGACTCTGTGGCTCTGGAGGAAATTGCTCCCAGTAAGAACCTGAGGAAAAAGATAACCTGGAAAGAATTCGATAAAAGAGCCAACCGCGTTGCCAACGCACTTATCAAGCGGGGTGTGAAAAAGGGTGACGTTGTTATTCATCTCATGATGAACTCCATCAAATGGCTCGAAGCCTACTTCGGTATTCTCCGGACAGGTGCCATGGCGGCACCGCTTAATTTCCGTTTCATCAGCCGCCAGATTAAATACTGCATAGATATTGCCGAACCGGTAGTAATGATACTAGACGAGAACTTTACGGAGCGTGTCGAGGAAATACGGTCGGATTTGCCCACTATCAAGCATTATATCTTCCTGGGTGACAATATGCCTGAGGGCATGGAGGCTTTCGAAGATGTACTGGCGGATGCCTCACCGGAACCTCCGGGCATCGAGCTTTCCGGGGAAGATGAAGCCGGACTCTATTTCACATCGGGTACAACGGGCGATCCCAAGGCTACTCTCCTCTGTCACCGCAACCTGGAGCATGTAGCTGTCAACGAGAATTATTCCCACCGCGAGACACGCGAGGATTGCTTCCTGCTCATCCAACCCTTATATCATACCGGTGGCAAAATGCACTGGTTCGGCAGCTTTATTGCCGGCGCTAGAGCGGTGATGACAACGGGAGGCGAGAGAGTCACCGCCGAGCTCATCCTGAAGACTATCAGCGAGGATAAAATCACCATTTGCATGTTGCTGGTACCCTGGCTTCAGGATATCGTGACCGCGCTGGACAGGGGCGATCTAAAACTCTCAGACTATGATATCTCATCCTTAAGATTAGTGCATTCCGGGGCGCAGCCCATCCCGCCGGTACTCGTCAGGCGGTTCCTTGAGTATTTCACCGATATACAGTACGAAGAAAATTACGGCCTGACCGAGTCATCTGGTCCCTGCATGCATCTGGGATTGGAAAATATCCACAAGCTGGGCTCGATGGGCTATCCGCGGCTCAACCTGGATGCCAGGATTGTCGATGACAACGACAACGACGTGCCGGTGGGTACCGTCGGCGAGATGATTCTTAAAGGTAACCATGTGATGAAAGAGTACTACAAGAACCCGGAGCAGACCGCCCAGACACTTAAGAACGGATGGCTGCATACGGGAGACCTCGTCAAGCAGGACGAAGACGGTTTCATTTATTATATAGATAGAAAGAAAGACCTGATAATCAGCGGTGGCGAAAATATTTTCCCGGTCGACTTGGAATCGGTACTCATCGGCCAGCCCGACGTTAAAGACGTCGCTATTATCGGCATTCCCGATGAGAGATACGGCGAGGTGGTTGCCGCCGTCGTCGAGCCGAAAAAGGGGACAGAGGTAACCGAGGCCGACATGAGAGCCTATTTCGAGCCGAAGCTACCTAAATACGCTTGGCCCCGGATAATTCTGTTCGGAGACGTACCCCGCAATCCCACGGGTAAAATCGAGAAGCCCAAGCTAAGGGAGCGCTACGCCGACGTCAGGTGGAATCCCAAGGGTTAAGCTATACCTCGTAATAATATCCAGCTAAACGCATAAAAGGAGTATAGGGATGGACTTTAAAGACTGCTACGAATTCGCCAATGCGAACAAGACCTGCTATCTGGCTACCACCGAAGGCGACCAGCCCCGGGTAAGGGCTCTGGGGATGTGGTACGCTGATGAGACCGGCTTCTATTTCCAGGCACAAACGGTCAAAGCCATGTACAAGCAGCTTCAGAATAATCCTAAGGTAGAGCTGTATTTTAATACCAGGGACTTCAGCAAGGTGCTGAGGGTTTACGGCAAGGTGAAAATTATCACCGATAATAAAATCAGGGCAAAATGCATCGAGGAGAGACCGTTCGTGAAGAATTTCGGTATTACCAAGCCGGATGATCCCCTGCTGGCGGTATTTCAGGTATACACCGGGGAAGCCTACTTCTGGACGATGGCTGACACCATGAAGGAAGCCGATTTGCCGAGAATCAAGTTCGGGAAATAATAGAAAGGACATTGTTATATGAATGAAAGAAAATATAGCCGGTATTTTATCAAGAGGCCGATTCTCCCGGGCAAGTTCTGCGACCGACTCGTATTTTTCAGTCGCAATTACGAAGCAGTCGGAGAGAAGAACTTCTCCGTTTTGTGGAATTGCATTACCGAACCGTTTCTTATGGTGGAAAATCCCCATTCTCATGACTTCGACCAGTTCTTGCATTTTTACGGTGCCAACCCCGTGGATATCGGTGATTTCGACGCCGAGGTAGAGATATCGCTTGGCGAAGAAGGCGAGAAGCATGTCATTACCGAGCCCACGGTTCTGCACCTTCCTGCCGGTATGATTCACTGTCCTCTCGAATTTAAGGTCGTCAACAAACCGATAATTTTTATGAACGTGGCGTTAACGCCAGAGTACGTTACCGGGCCTCCTGAGACAAAAAAATAAGGGTAAGAGACAGGGCGTGGCTCGTTTTCTAGACATGACTATGGACAACACCCTGCCGATAATATATAATTTTGGCATATGCCTGTAGACATGACATCAGCATTTTTAGAGCAGGAGTGGTATACCCTGCTCTAAGTTTTTAATAATCAAAATTACCCGGACGGTATCCTTAGAATGCTTTAGCCGTCAGGAACTAATAAAACCAAACTTAAGCTGTCTTGTTTCAGCTGGAAAAGAGGTGAAATGCCAGGAATATTCTGGATAGTGCCCGTAGCCGGGGTAATAACCGTTCTTTTCGCCATCATACTGGCCAGGAACGTACTGAAACGCCCCACGGGTACTCCCAAAATGAAGGAGATAGGCGATATTATCTTTCAAGGCGCCTGGGCCTTCCTTAAACGTCAGTACACCACTATTGCCATGTACTCGGTGGTTATAGCGGTAATCATCGGTGTTGTTGTGGCTGTACTCGGTGGTACCGAAGTGGAGGGTTTAAGCGAATTTGATATCGGCTGGCGTACTGCCGTCGCTTTCCTCGTCGGCGCTTTTTGTTCCGGCCTGGCCGGGTTTATCGGAATGTATATCGCCGTGAAGTCAAACGTACGCTGTGCCGCGGCTGCCCAGAAGAGTCTCACCGAGGCGGTGAACGTGGCGTTGCGCGGCGGAGCTGTTTCCGGTTTCCTCATCACCGCCCTGAGTCTTATCGGTGTTACCATCATCTTCTTTGCTTACGGCGGTAATAATAACCCCGATATTGCCCCGCACCTTATCGTCGGTTTCGGTTTTGGTGCCAGTTTTGTCGCCCTGTTCGCTCAGCTCGGTGGTGGTATATATACCAAAGCCGCCGATGTAGGTGCCGACCTTGTCGGTAAGGTCGAATCGGGCATTCCCGAGGATGACCCGCGAAATCCGGCCGTAATTGCCGACCTCGTCGGCGATAATGTCGGCGACTGCGCCGGTCGTGGCGCCGACCTGTTCGAGTCCACGGCTGCCGAGAATATCGGTGCAATGATACTCGGTATCGCCGCTTATGTTGCCACGGGAGATGTAGCTTGGATACTGTTCCCGCTCTGCGTCCGTGGTTTCGGCATGATCGCCAGCATGATAGGTCTGCTGTTCGTCAAGGCTAAAGAGAATGAGAATGCCATGAACGCCCTCAATCGGGGCTATTTTATCGCCATCGCTTTATCCGTCGTCGGGCTGGCGATAACCGTCTATCTCATGCTGGATAACTGGTGGCTCTTCGGCGCGGGCATGATAGGTATCATCGCCAGCGTTGTCATCGTCTTCATAACACAATACTACACGGAGGCCCGCTACCGACCCGTGCAGGATATTGCCGAATCGTCCAAGACGGGCCCGGCCACCAATATAATCATGGGTATGTCGGTGGGCTTTGCGACTACCTTCGCAACGGCTATGGTAATCGGAATAGCCCTGCTGCTGGCTTACTGGATGGGGAATGAGAGCGGCGTGCACGGCGCCGGTGCTTTCGGGACGGCAGTAGCGACGATGGGCATGCTGATGACCTGCCCGTATGTACTTTCCATGGACACCTTCGGACCGATTACCGATAATGCCAACGGCATCAACGAAATGGCCGGTGCCGGACCGGAAATCAGACGCATCACCGACCGGCTCGATGCCGTTGGTAATACCACCAAAGCCCTCACCAAGGGTTATGCCATGGTCTCGGCCGGACTGGCGGCTTTCCTACTCTTCCAGGCTTACCTGGACAGGGTCTCCTTTATCCAGCACGGCGAGACTGGTTTATACAGCATTGTAAATATTGCCAAAATCGAGGTCTTTGTCGGGGCATTGCTGGCCGCCATGATTGTCTATCTCTTCAGCTCCTGGGCGATCAAGGCTGTCGGTAAGACGGCTTCGAAAATCATCGAAGAAGTACGCCGTCAGTTCCGCGCCGACCCCGAGATATTAAATCCCAAAGACCCGGAACACCCCCACCAGCCGGACTATGGCAAGGCGGTGGATATCACCACCCGCGCCGGACTGCGAGAGATGATTGCCCCCGGACTGCTTCCAGTTCTGGGACCGATAGTAATCGGTGTTATTTTCCGGTTTATACCGGGCTATGATGCCGCGATGGCGGTGGCGGCCGTGCTCATGGTGGGAACCATTGCCGGTATTCTGCTGGCTTCCTTCATGAACAACGGCGGTGGCGCCTGGGACAATGCCAAGAAGATGATTGAAGACTCACAGCTAAAGGATGATAAGGGTGAAGTCCTCGGTAAAGGTACACCGGCGCATGCCGCGGCAGTCGTCGGGGACACGGTGGGAGACCCGCTCAAGGATACGGCGGGGCCTTCCCTGCATGTTTTAGTTAAATTGCTGGCTACCGTTACCCTGGTGATGTGCCCGCTGTTCGTCACCACGTAGATATATCGAGTTTAGTTGAAGATAAGGGGCATGATGTTAAAGTCATGCCCCTTTTTGTATAAATAACCTATAAACTAAATGGTGAAATAATACTTATAAATAGTATGAATCATATTCTTTTTTAGTTTCTTCTAATCTACCTTGTTGTGTGATTTTAAAGTAATAGTCACTAATTAATATTGATTGATGACTAGCATTTTCCTCAGGAGTATAATTTTTAATATGTTTCTCCAGATCTTGAAAGCTAATCTGGCTGCACTTTTCCCATTTCCCATCTACTGTGACCCAAAAACATTCGGATAAGCCCAATTTTAATAACTTAGCTAAAGCTCTCGAAATTTGATTAATGGTTGCTAAAACAATGTCTCTATTACAAATATCATTGTAAAGTACAAGCAAGGGCTCAACGTCATCAACATGCATTGATAGCAAATTGTGTTCTAGCTTGCTAAGTAGGGGCTTTGTTGTCATCGCTATTCACAAATGAAATTATTTACTTTAAAAACGGATTAGCCCGTATCTCGGTGGCGATGGTGGAGTCGGGGCCGTGGCCCGGGTGGACGATGGTATCCGGTGGGAGGGTAAGCAGCTTGGTCTTGATGCTGTTCATCAGCTGGTCGTAGTCCCCGTCGATAAGGTCGTAGCGCCCTATGCCGTAGTTGAAAAGGGTATCCCCGGTGAAGACGTGCCCTTCCCCGTAGAGGCTGATGCCGCAGGGGGTATGCCCCGGCGTGTGCAGGACGGTAAAGCTTAATTCACCAACTTCTATAATATCACCGTCGTCGAGGATACGTTCCGGTTTGGGAGCACCCTGGTACGGGGGTTCGTAAACGTAGCTGGACGACTGTGGCAAATACCGGGCGCATTCGGCGTGAGCCGCCATCGGGGCGTCGGTGGCCTGCTTTACCTGAGCTGCCGCGCCGACATGGTCGGGGTGACGGTGGGTCAGCACGATTAGTGTTATCTTCAACTTAGCTTTCTCAACAGCGGCGAGAATATCATAAGCGTCGGCACCGGGGTCGATAATCATGCCTTCCCCGGCCTTTTCTGAACCGACGATATAGCAGTTGCTGGCGATAGGTCCCACGACGAGTTTCTTGACAATCATGTTTAATTCTAACACCCGCATCGAATTTATGGCAAGGTTATTTACAGTACGCGGCACTTGCGCCTGTTTCGGATGATACGTTAAACTATTACCGTCAGTACCGCGATATCATACGGTCAGGAGCCTGGTTTGGCGGATATTCGTCCTTTTCATGGCGTGCACTACAATCCATCGCTGGTGAAAGATATAGCGAAGGTTCTCTGCCCTCCCTATGATATCATCACCCCCCTGATACAGCAGGAGCTCTATCAGCAAGACGACGCCAATTTCGTGCGTATCGAGTACGGACGGGAACTGCCCCATGATAATGACACGGATAACAAGTATATTCGCGCCGCCGACACCGTCAGGAGATGGCTGGAAAAAGGCACGCTCCATGTTGATGATTTACCGGCCGTATATCTTCACGAACACCATTTTACCTATCAGAATAAAAAATACCGCCGACGCAGCATCACCTGCCTGGTAAAGCTCGAGGAGTGGGACAGGATGGTTGTTAGACCTCACGAGGGCACGATTTCCAGAGCCAGGGGCGACCGCCTCAGCATGCTGTGGATGGTACAGGCCAATACCAGCCCGATTCTGGCTTTATATGAAGACAGCGGTAATACCGTATCATCACGGCTCGATTCGGAAAGCAAGCACGAAACGCTGCTGCAGGCGGAATATGAAAACGGAGAAATCATTAACCTATGGTCGGTTGATAATGCTGAAGCTATCGACGGGATTACCCGCTATCTTGCCCGGAAACCACTCTACATAGCCGACGGCCACCACCGTTATGAAAGCGCCCTTGCCTATAAGCATGAGAAACGTTTCGGTACTCCTTCTGAATCGGTGGAAGAGCCCTACGATTTCGTTATGATGACGCTGGTCGAGTTTGCCGATCCCGGCCTTCTGATATTACCCGCCCACCGTCTGGTACGCGGTATATCAAGGTCCGTGCTCTCTGGAATAATGAACGGACTGGAAACGTTTTTCACCATCAAAGAGGTATTTCCGAATAACTCCGGTATTAACGATGCGCTAAATCTTTTACGGGCTGGTGACACCGGCTCTGTAAGGCTAATGGCCTACGGACTAAAGGAAAACTCTGCCCTGCTGCTTGAACTGCGTGACGAGGCGACTATCAGCGGGATGATGCCCGGCTTTTTTTCCGAATATAACGCCAAGCTGGATGTGAGCATTGTTGACCATTTTATCCTTGAAGAATTAATGGGATATACTCCCGGTACCTCTGACTTTCACCTTTCCTATACTTATGATGCTGCAGAGGCAATTAAAACGGTCTCTTCACGTGAATACCAGCTGGCTTTCCTGGTTAATCCGGTGAAGCCGGAAATGATTAAGACCATCGCTGACAGCGGCGAACGCATGCCCAAGAAATCGACGTATTTTTATCCCAAAATGCCCGCAGGACTTGTTTTTTATAAGTTCGGCGCCGGGTAATTAGTCCCACACTCAGTATTCGAATACTATCAGCATTATGTAAATTTTACCGATTTTTCCGTTGATTCTAAGCTATGCATATGATAGTATTTATAGTGTAAATTAGTCGTATATATGAACCTGGGAACTGGTGGATATATCGTCCCAGGAATCAAGACAAATCTCAGGAGAAGAATCAGTGCTGGTCGAGGAAGAACTAGACAGGTTTACTTCCACGAAAGACACCGCGCTTACCATCGGTGTTTTTGACGGCGTACATCTGGGACATAAATACCTGATATCCGTACTGCTCGAACAGGCGAAACAGGATGATTTGGTTTCGGGTGTTATCACCTTCCGGCAACATCCCGAGGACCTCTTTTCTCCCAAATTCAAGCTGCCCTTCCTGACCGATATGAAAGCCAGGACCAGCTTTCTGAAAAAGGAAGGCGTGGACTTCGTGGTGCCGCTGACTTTTTCCAGAGAACTGGCGCAACTCGATGCCCGGGCTTTTATCGGTCTGCTGCAGAAGCACCTGAAAATGCGCCATCTGGTCATCGGGGAGGATTTCGCCCTGGGAAGGGATAGAGCCGGTGACATAGTCGTACTGGAAAAACTCGGCAAAGAGAAGGGCTTCAGGGTTACCGTGGTACCGCCGCTGGTGATAAATGGCGAAATCGTCAGCAGTACCGCTATAAGAAAGGCGATGGCGGCGGGAGATATGCCCAGAGTACGCAAGCTTGCCGGGCATTATTTCAGTCTTCACGGTAAGGTTGTTCCCGGTACCGGACGCGGCGAGGGGTTGGGGTTCCCTACCGCCAACCTGAATGTCAGCAAGGGACAGGCGTTACCACCCGACGGTGTGTATACCAGCTGGGCTCATATCAACGGCAAGGCTTACGAATCGCTGACAAATGTGGGACTGTGCCCCACGTTCGACAGCACCGAGCGTACCATTGAAACATATATTATCGATTATAGCGGCGACCTATACGGGAGCGACCTGTACGTCGACCTGGTCGGTAAGTTACGCGACGAGGAAAAATTCGGCAGTATCGATGAGCTCAAGACACAGATAGCCAGAGATATCAAGCGGGGCAAGAAAATCCTGGACTCGGCAGAAGTTAGCCAGTCATGAGGGAGGAGGGCGACTTGGAATCCGTAGATCAACAGGTTTCCGTTATCATGCAGTGTTCCGAATTCGGTGACCTGCAGATAAAAGAAATGATGACCAGCGAGCTGCGCCAGAAACTTACCGAAGCACAGGCAGAAGGACGTCCGCTCCGGGTTTACTGTGGCTACGATGTCACCGCCCCCGATATCCATCTGGGACACATGGTTATCCTGAGGAAAATGCGGCAGTTCCAGGATTTCGGCCACGAAGTTACTTTCCTGATAGGCACGTTTACCACGCTGATTGGCGACCCCAGCGACCGTGACGAAGCCCGTAAAATAGCCTTGGAGGAAGATATCAGGAAGAATGCCCAGACATATGCCGACCAGGCTTTAAAGATACTCGACCCGGTGAAAACAAAGATTCGCTATAACTACGAGTGGCTGAGCAAGCTGACCTTCGCTGACGTTATCAGTATGGCTTCATGCTTTACCGTGCAGCAGTTCCTCGTGCGCGACCGACTCCGCAACCGCTACGATAAAAACGACCCCATCTGGCTGCGAGAGTTGCTGTACCCGCTGGCGCAGGGCTATGATGCCGTCAGCTTGCAGGCTGATGTGCAAATCGGCGCTACCGAGCAGCTCTTTAATCTCATGGCAGGTCGTAAGCTTCAGGAAGTTTACGGACAAAAACCGCAGGTCTGTATTACCTATCCGGTGCTCGTGGGTACCGACGGGGTGCAGCGGATGTCCAAGACAACCGGCAATTACATCGGCGTTGATGAACCGCCGGAGCAGATATACGGCAAGGTGATGTCCATCAGGGATGAAGCTATCATACCGTATTTTGAACTATTGACCGATGTCCCCGAATCAGAACTGCGGGGAATGAAAAAGCAGCTGGATAGCGGCGTTAATCCGATGATGCTGAAGAAACGCCTGGCGCGGGATATCGTCAACCAGCTTTACGGTAAGAAAAGCGCCGACGAGGCCGAGGAACATTTTGAAAAGGTGGTGCAGAAGAAGGAAGAGCCGGATGAAATTGAGGAATATACTCTAATTAATGATATGTTCCTTAGCCAACTCATGACTCAGGCTGGTTTATGTTCCAGCCGTAGTGAGGCAGTACGCCTTATCAAACAAGGCGCAGTTACTATTAACGGTCAGAAAGTCTCGGGAATTAATCATCTTGTTTCCCGCGGCGCCACTATTAAAGTGGGTAAAAGACGCTACTTAAAAACTACCTGATATAAATAAAATAACCAACAGGAGACAAACAAATGACACAGTTACGCATCCCGGGACCGACCCCCTGCCCGCCGGAAGTCCTCGAGGCAATGGGTTGGCCGATGGTTAACCATCGCGGACCCGAGTTCAAAAAGATGCTCTACGAGGTCACGGACAAAATAAAAAAGGTCTACCAGACCGAAAATGACCTCTATCTGCTGACCGGCTCGGGTACGGGTGGGCTCGAGGCGGCTGTGGTCAATATGCTGTCGCCCGGCGATAAGGTGCTATCTGTATCCATCGGCGTTTTCGGCGACCGCTGGGCTAATATCGCCAGGACATTCGGCGCCGATGTCGTTCCTCTTAATTTCGAGTGGGGCAAGGCTGCTGACCCTGACGCTATCAAGGATGCTATTAAAGCAAATCCTGATATTAAGGCGGTGATGGTCACTCATAACGAGACCTCCACTGGTGTCACCAACGACCTCGAACCAATCACTAAAGTGGTTAAAGCTGCGGGTAAATTACTGCTGGTTGACGCTATCAGCAGCCTGTCTTCCATAGATGTTCCCGTTGACAAATGGCGGTGTGACGTCGTAATTTCCGGCTCGCAGAAAGGTTGGATGGTACCGCCCGGCCTGGCTATGGTCAGTATCAGCCGGGAAGCCTGGCAGGCTTTTGATAAAGCCAGGATGCCCCGTTTCTACTGGGACTTCGGCAAGGCTAAAAGCTATTATGAAAAAGGTGAGAATCCCTGGACACCGGCGGTCTCGGTCGTTTATGCCCTGTCGGTCTCGTTGGACATGATACTGAAAGAGGGAATTCAGAATGTTTTCAAAAGGCATGCCCGTATCGGTCAGATGACCCGCGATGGCGTTAAAGCTCTGGGGCTTTCCATGTTTGCCGACGAGAGATACGCCTCCAACACCGTGTCCTCGGTAGTCGTACCCGATGGCGTCGATGGTAAAAAGCTCAGGCAGCTCGTGCAGTCAGAACATGATATTGTCCTGGCCGGAGGCCAACAGAGACTCGACGGCAAGATATTCCGCATCGGTCACCTCGGCCTGGTCAGCGAAAAGGATATCACAGATTTGCTGAAGGCACTCAAGGATGTTTTGCCGAAAGTAGGCTTCTCAGGTTAATATATTAGGTAAAAAGCTATGTTTGATAGAAAAATGAAGGTGCTGATCACCGACGATATCTCCGAGGAAGGCATCGAAAGCCTGCGTAATGTGGCTCAGGTCGATATCAAACCCAATCTTGCGCCGCAGGGCATTATCGATATCATCGGGGACTATGATGCTCTCATCGTCAGGAGTCAGACCCAGGTTACAGAGAGTATTATCGAAGCCGGCAGGAACCTACAGGTTATTGCCCGTGCCGGGGTGGGTATCGATAATGTAGATGTGGACGCGGCGACACGGTGCGGCGTCCTGGTGGTCAATGCCCCGACGGGTAATACCGTATCGGCAGCGGAACATACCATCGCCCTGTTGCTGGCCTCGGCCAGGAACGTTCCCCAGGCAAACGCATCTCTGAAATCGGGACAGTGGCGCCGTAACGAATTCATGGGTACGGAGCTAAGGGGCAAGGCACTGGGCATCATCGGACTGGGTAACGTCGGCTCCGAGGTAGCCAAGCGTGCCCATAGCTTCGAGATGAAGCTCATTGGTAACGACCCGTTGGTTTCCGCCGATTACGCCCAGAAACTGCATATAGAACTGGTCGACATGAAGGCATTGCTGAGAGAATCGGACTTTATCACCCTCCACCTCCCTCTGAATGACAAGACGAAGAAGATAATCGGTACCAAAGAGCTCGCCATGGTCAAACCGTCGGTGAGAATAATCAACTGCGCCCGCGGTGGACTGATTGACGAGGAAGCCCTGGTAAAGGCGATCAAGGAAAAACGTGTTGCCGGTGCCGCGGTAGATGTCTTCGAGAAGGAGCCGATAACCGAGAGCATACTTTTCGGTGTGGACAGCATTATCGTAACTCCCCACCTGGGGGCTTCCACCACCGAGGCGCAGGTACTGGCTGCCCGTGACGTCGCCGAGCAGATTGTGGAGATCTTTAAAGGACTACCGGCCAGAGCTGCCGTTAACGTGCCTTACATACCTTCGGAAACGATGACTGCCCTGCGACCCTATACCAAGCTTGCCAGGACACTCTGCAAACTGGTCTACCGCCTGGCGGAGGGGCAGACCAGGGTCATCCGTATCAGTTACGAAGGCGATATATCCGAATACGATACCAACATCCTCAAGGCAGCCGTAATCGGCGGTTTACTGGAAGGTACTTCTGATGAGAGAGTAAACCTAGTCAACTGCAACCTGGTTGCCGCCAAGAGGGGGCTTTCGATTGTGGAGGAGAAAGAAGCCAATTGCGAAAACTACTCCAGCCTTCTCACCGTTGAAATCCAGACCAACCAGGCCTCTTTTGCCGTGGCGGGTACGGTGATGCATGACGATATGCATATCGTACGCATCGGCGAATACTGGCTGGATATCGTCCCCACTCCCGGCTCCTACTTCCTGTTCAGCGACCATCGCGACCGCCCCGGCCTTATCGGCGCAGTGGGCAAAATTACCGGCGATGCCGATATTAACATCAGCACCATGCACCTAGGTCGACTCCAGAAAAGAGGCAAAGCCATGCTGGTACTGACTCTGGATGAGCCCCTGCCCGAGGAGATACAGCAGAAGATACTGGAAATCCCCGAAGTTTATTCCGTCAAGCAGGTGGAGCTGTAACTTCACTCAAGTGCTCTGTTTTCTGGGATGAAGATTATTTTTAGCACCAGATGTAAACTCCTGTTACTCACTTTAATATGGCTGTTACTGTCCTCTTTTGTCATAGCCGGTAGCTGCGAGTATATCACCGGTGCTGGTAGCAGCAGTCAACCGTCGGAACAACGGATATATGACATAACCGTTAACAAAGCCAGTAATCTGATTCAGGAAAACGCCGGCAATCCTGGATTTATTATTCTCGATGTCCGCACTCCGGAAGAGTACAGCGGCGGCCATATAGAAGGGGCAATCAATATTGATTTTCTTGCCGATGATATCAGGGCGCAGCTGAATAAACTTGATAAAACCAAGTCCTATCTCGTCTATTGTCGTTCGGGGAGGCGGAGCTCAGACACCAGGGATATCATGGCAGAACTCGGCTTCAAGGAAGTCTACAATATTTCCGGTGGTATCGGTGAATGGGAAGCCAAGGGACTGCCGGTAGTACGATAGGCATGGGATTAAAGATATTTCTTCCCCAGTACGAGCCTGTGGCAGTGGACGCTAGACGTAACTCACCGATTGACTTGACCTATCGGCGGTGTTATCATACCTCAGAGAGACATCACAGGATACAATTATGTCACTGCTGACCGAGCTTTACGAGCAGATTGCCCTCTGCCATAAATGTGAAATATCACGAGCCCGCACCACTGTCGTCCCCGGTGAGGGAGCCGAAGATGCCGATATCATGTTCATCGGTGAAGCTCCCGGATGGCACGAAGACCAGCAGGGACGCCCGTTCGTGGGACCGGCCGGGCAGTTTCTCGATCAGCTACTGGCTTCCATCAACCTCAACCGTAAGCAGGTCTATATAGCCAACGTCATCAAGTGCCGCCCGACGGGCAACCGGGACCCCCTGCCTTCGGAGATAACTAACTGCCAGCCCTGGCTGGACAAGCAGATCGAGATTATCCAGCCCAGGATGATAGTGACGCTGGGACGCTACTCCATGGCAAGGTATTTTCCGGGGAAAACCATAAGCAAGATTCACGGCACGGCCCTGAAAAAGGACGGTATTATATACTTCGCCATGTACCATCCCGCCGCCGCCCTGCACCAGCAGAGCCTGAGGCAAACCATCGAGGCTGATATGAATAAAATACCGGCCCTTCTCGTCGAAAGCGATACCGTCAAAGAGACCGCACCGCAGCCACAGCAGTTAAATATGTTCGAGGTTCAATAAGATGTCCAGGCCTAAATTAAAACTGATTCCCCTCGGTGGGCTGGGTGAAATCGGCAAGAACATGATGCTGCTGGAATACGCCGATGATATCCTCGTTATCGACTGTGGGCTCATGTTCCCCGAGGAAGATATGCTGGGTATCGACCTGGTTATCCCCGACCTCAGTTACGTCGTGGAAAAACGTGATAAAATCAGGGGTATTGTCGTCACCCACGGTCATGAAGACCACATCGGTGCCCTGCCTTACCTTCTGCCCCAGATAAACAAGGTGCCCATATACTCCACCAAACTCACCCAGGGACTTATCCAGGTCAAGCTGAAAGAAAGAAGGATAAAAGAAGTTGCCGACCTTAAAATACTGGAGTTCGGTAAGGAAGCGACCCTCGGAAAGTTCAAAATAGAGTTGTTTCCCGTGTGTCACAGCATCCCCGACGCCGCGGGCGTGATTGTCACCACCCCCGAAGGCATCGTCGTTCACAGCGGTGACTTCAAGGTCGACTATACTCCGGTCAATGGCAATGGGACAGACCTGTCGCGGCTGGCGCAGTTGGGCGCTCAGGGTGTGCTCCTGCTGCTCTCCGATTCTACCTACGCCGAGCTTCCCGGCTATACACCCTCGGAACAGATTGTTGGCGCCTCGCTGGAAAACGTCATCGCCAACGCCCCGGGAAGAGTGGTCGTTACCACGTTTTCCTCTTTGATCTCGCGGGTTCAGCAGGTCATCGACGCCGCCGTCAAACACGAGCGCCGGGTCTTTATCGTCGGCCGCAGTATGTCCGAGACAGTAAGGATGGCCCTGGATATGGGGTATCTCAATGCACCCGAGGGCATTCTGGGTCGCATCGACGAACTGAAAGGGATGCCGAATAACAGGATAGTAATGGTAACCACCGGCAGTCAAGGAGAGCCCACATCGGCGCTGGTGCGTATGGCCAACCGTGACCACCGCCATGTTCACATACAGCGCGGCGATACCATCGTGCTGTCGGCAACCCCGGTTCCCGGCAACGAATCGCTGGTAAACAGGACGGTCGACAGTCTTTTCAAACAGGGTGCCCAGGTGATGTACGATAAGCTGGGACAGGTACATGTTCACGGACACGGCAGCCAGGAGGAACTCAAGCTGCTCCTGAACCTGGTAAAGCCCAGATTTTTCGTGCCGATACACGGGGAATACCGACATCTCAGTCTTCACGCCAGGCTGGGCGAGGAAATCGGTATTCCTGCTGCAAATATCTTCGTCCTCGAAGACGGCGATGTCCTCGAACTTACCGCCCAGCAAGCCAGGATAAACGGAAAGGTCGGATCGGGCAACGTTTACGTTGATGGGCTCAGTGTCGGCGACTCTGAAGGCGTTGTCCTACGTACCAGGAGAATGCTCTCACGGGATGGCATTGTCGTCGTTATTATCGCCGTTAACCGCCAGTCGGGCAAGCTGGTAGGGCGACCCGATATCGTTACCCGGGGATTCGTCGATACACGTGAGTCGCGAGATATGATGGACGAGAGCCGTGAGCTTTTGGCAAAGACCCTAGACCACGGCAGCGGACGTATCGCCGAATGGGGCTTTATCAATACCAAGGTCAAGGATACTCTAGAGAAGTTCTATTACAAGAAGACCAAACGACGCCCCATGATTCTCCCCTTCATGGTCAAGGTATAATATAAACTCTACGGAGTGGAAGTTAAGTATGGCCAGAAAAAGAAATGCCAAAAAATCGGGTGTACCCGGGAAGACTGCTAAAAACCCAGGTGGTGGCGGATTTTTCCGGGTGTTGATATCCACTCCGGTACGGCAGCTTATCATGACCGCGGTCATTGTAGTGCTCCTGGCGGTATTCTGGGAGGATATCAAGAACGGCCTGAATAGCCTTGTCGATTTGTTCGGGGTTGGGCTGGCTTTTATCGCAATTGCTATCATTATTTTGATCGTGCTGATATGGAAACGCGCTTTATCGACGCTGCTATTCAGCTGGTACCGCTGGATGGGAGGTATTACCTTTGTCCTGGCGATATGGGCGATACTGGCTTTTTCACCGGCTATTGAAGGTGTCTTTGATCATGGTCTGGGTGGGGAGTTCGGACGTGGTTTGATAGTATATTCTGCAGACTCCGCAGCACTCAGTGCTTTCTGCGTTGTTGGATTTATTATCCTCGGTATAATCCTGATGGCTCCCTCCGAGAGCTGGCAGGTTGTCACGGGATTCTTTAGCTGGCTGTACGAGAGATTCAGTCGTAAGACGGTTCCCTTACGTACGCCGAAAGAGAGCCAGCAACGGCGTGCGGACATGAGACCTCCCGCCACCAAACCGTCTTTACCTGACACAACAACACGGCCGGTTATCGCCCCTGAGGTTAGTTCCTCGATGAAGAGGCTGGAAGATATCGCAGGGCATGCCGCGACTCTAAAACCAGCCAGACCTGATATCATGCCCATCCCGCAGCCACGGCAGAGTGACCTGAAACAGGTGGCTGAAGAAGTCTGGAGGAAATACGGTCAGTCCCCTAACCTAGTGGTGGTTGACGGCTGGAAATTACCGCCCATCGATATTCTGGATGTATCGCCTGAAGTAGAATTTACCGATGCCGACAACGTGCAGAGGGCCAAGCTTATCGAAGACTCGCTGGCAAGCTACGGTGTCGAAGCCAAGGTTGTACAGATAAATACCGGCCCGACGGTTACCCAGTTCGGTGTCGAGCCCGGTTGGGACCGCAAATACAAGGAGATAAAGGAAAAGGACGAAAACGGCAACGTCCAGGTCAGGATGGACGAGGTATCCAAGACCAGGGTCAAGGTGGAAAGGATAACATCGCTGGCCAACGACATGGCTCTGGCGCTGGCGGCGCCCAGTATCAGAATCGAGGCCCCGGTGCCCGGTAAATCCATTATCGGGATTGAAGTCCCTAATACCACGTCGGACATGGTAAGCCTGCGCGGTGTCGTCGAGACCAGCCCGTTCCAGAAATCGCTGGCGAAATCAAAGCTGACTCTAGCTCTGGGCAAGGGAGCCGGTGGCGAAGCTGTTGCGGCCGACCTTATAAAAATGCCCCACCTTCTGATTGCCGGAGCCACCGGCAGCGGCAAGACAGTCTGCCTCAATACCATTATCTGCTGTATCTTGATGCACAACACACCAAACGATGTCCGCTTTATCCTCATCGACCCCAAGCGGGTCGAGCTTACGCAATATAACAGCATTCCTCACTTGGCAACTCCGGTAATCGTGGATACGAACAAGGCGCTGAATGCCCTGCGCTGGCTCAGCCAGGAAATGGACCAGCGGTATCAGAAGCTGGCTGCCGAGGGAGCGCGCCATATTGAGGGCTATAATAAGAACAAAGAGTGCGACGAAAAACTGCCCTATCTCGTCCTGATTATCGATGAGCTAGCCGACCTGATGATGGCTGGCTTTGACGAGGTTGAGAGTAACCTCTGTCGTTTAGCCCAGCTCGCCCGGGCTACTGGCATTCACCTGGTAGTGGCGACACAGCGTCCTTCGGTGGATGTCGTCACCGGCCTGATTAAAGCCAATTTCCCCACCCGTATGAGCTTCGCGGTTACCTCGCAGGTAGACTCGCGTACTATTCTCGACGGCGCCGGTGCGGAAAAGCTCCTCGGCAGGGGCGATATGCTCTTCATGCCCACCGAGGCCGCCAAGCCGAAGCGCCTCCAAGGCTGTTTCCTCTCCGACTCCGAAATAGAAAGACTTGTCTATTTCTGGAGCAGCCAGCAAAGAGAGCAGCCCGATAAATTAAGGCTGGAAACACTGGTTGCCACCGCACCCTCGGGGACTATCGGCGGACACCCCAGAGACCCCCTGCTGGAGCAGGCCAAAGAACTGGCTAAGGACAGTAATATCTCCACTTCTTTCCTTCAAAGGCGCCTCCATATCGGCTATCCACGGGCGGCGCGCCTCATGGAACAGCTGGAAGCCGAACTGGGCAGGGAAGAAACAACCCCGAATCCTGAAAACGAAGTATAACACCTTGCCTGATTGAAGGAGGTGTGTTATGTTCTTCTTTAGATTCATTAAAAAAGTATTCTGGGGAATAATGCATTTCATTGACATGATCTATGACCAGAACGCCAGAGTAAAAAAGGCTAAACGAGAACAATATGATAAATATCCATATGAGAATATACGGATCAGACGTTTCCGCTGGTAGAAACCGGCCACTTTTGTGCTAATCCCCCAGCTGCTCTACTTCGTATCCCGCTTCTTCAAGTAAGTTCAGTAAACCTTCTTCACCGACCAGGTGTCCCGCACCCACGACGATAAAGTAGGTGTATTCGTCCGTTAAATATTCTTCTATCTTGTCCATCATTTCGTAATTGCGCTGGTAGAGAAATACTTCGTAATAAGGTGCCAGAGACGGTTCTTCTTCCAGATCTTTGAATACCACTTCCTCAATTCCTTCGACACTCCCCTTTTTCCATTGTTTAAACATATAACCGATAATATCAATATAATCATCCAGGCCTGGTGGTTCCAAGCTCTTTTCAATCATCAGAATCATCAATTCGTCCGGGAAATCGCTCATTAATTTTAGCTGGTATTCCACTGTCTCCAGCTCCAGTATCTCCATATCACGTTCAACCGCTTTCTCCAGGAAATAGATGTCGATACCGTGCTCTGCCGAATACTCTTTTTCCACCATTACCGTTTCTTGTGTCAGGGTAACGACTACCCAGGGACGATAACCATCATAAGCGGATATTGAAACTCCCATTTCCTCTAGACTGGCTTCCAGTCTCTTATACAGATCCTCGTCGAGGTTTTGTTTTAGTCCTCCCCCCGCAGGGTAGGTTCCGTATTTCTCAAACAATAACATGGTTGTTATTGGGCCGACTTCCTTGATATTAATCTCGACCACGAGCTTGTCTGATTCTTGAAAAGCATTTTCTATGGAGCTGGCCAGAGGATATATATCTGAGGAAGCTATATGAATAGAGCCAAGTAGATAAACAAAGCTATCATCGTCGGATATTTTCCAGATAAACGACTTACCGTCCTGCTCATCTATGGTATCAGTGGATGCACAGCTGCAGCACGGAAACGCCAGTATAAACAGCAGGATGAAAGCAAATAAAAATCTGGTGAAATACGGTCTTTTTTTATGTATTTTTATCAATTTCTTTCATTAACCTCTGAGTTGTGAATATTATTATAACACAGCTTTTGAACTTACAATGCCTCTTTACATGGATAAAAAGTATTACCAGATACGGAAAAGGGTACGTCAACTGCCTACCATACAAAACCGAACAGGCCGAAGACTATTATCACAATGGATACCGCCAGCAAAGCCCCGGTAAACACCTGGGGTGGCGTATGAAGTCTCATTTCCAGCCGTGCCCAGGCTATCAGTGGTACGAATATTACTGTCCAGGCTGCCATTTTGCCGTAGACGATAATCAGTACGGCTACCGAGGCGGTGATAAAAGCGGTATGAAGGCTGATTTTCCAGAACAGGTTGATAATCATGAAAAGCACGACGGCTATAAGTCCTGATAAAAAAGTGGCACGCAGCAGCTCCGGCGCCTTAAAAATAACCAGGACAATATACCCGATTACCGCACAGGCTATCGCCAGCAGGTATATCCGACTTCTCTGCCGGCGGGGATTAATAAAAATCCCGTCGAGCTTCCTCCGGTATACCATGTAAAAAACGACCGTGAAAACGGGAAATACGCTCAGGGCGAGAGAAATCAGCGACCACTTGATAGCTTCGTTGGATGAAGATGTCGACTCTATGGACAGCAGGATGATGATGATGAAGGTTAACAGATAGGGATTAAGTATATTCGCTGCTATTCTGGCAATTTGTTGTCTCGTCATCTCCGGTGATTAACTACCTTATTAATATAATATGGAGTCCGATACAGGTTATTTTATCACATGATATAATAATAACTGCTGCGTTGTCTCTTATCTTATCATCGGGAGAGCAGAAATTATGAGTGTAATGTTTAACGATGAAGACATACGCGTGGAAAAACTGCAGCTGGGACCCTACGGCACCAACTGCTATATCGCGGTCTGCAATCGTACCAAGGAAAGCCTGGTGGTGGATGCTCCCGGCGAGGTCGACAGGATAATAAAAAGTCTTAAGGGAACCAATCCCAAATATATCCTGCTTACCCACGACCACATGGACCACACCGGGGCCCTCACGGCGTTGAGGTCAGAGCTTAGAGTGCCTCTGGGTGCTCATGCCCTGGACTCGTCGCAAATCTTACCGGCACCTGAAATATCGCTGAAAGATGGCGATACCATAATGCTGGGAGATATTAGCTTCGAAGTACTGCATACCCCAGGGCATACCCCGGACGGCTTATGCTTCCGGTCCGGGATACACCTCTTCTCCGGCGACAGCATTTTCCCCGGTGGGCCCGGCAAGACATGGTCACCGGCCAGCCTTAAACAGCTAATCGATTCTCTCAGGGCGAAGATATTCGTCCTGCCCGATGATACGCAGATTTACCCCGGACACGGCGAGATAACCAATCTTAAAAAGGAAAAAGAGGAGTTTGCCGTTTTCGAGTCGCGGGAGCACAACCCGGACCTCTGCGGTGACGTACTCTGGTTAAAATCCTAGCCGCGGCGCTGCCTAATATCTCATCATAACGCGGTGAAAAGCCTCGGCCAGCTCGAAGTTCTGCCCTTTCGCCATCGTCCTGGCCCAGTCCCTCATCCTGTCTCTCATTTCCTGGGGTATATCACCGACCTGGCTTTTGTGGCAGCCCAGCGCCTGCAGTTTCGTATCGAAAGTATCGGTTATGTCAGAGTAATGGTTGGCATCCTCCGGTCCCCACAACCAGACCTCCCTCACTTTATGCGGCTCCAGCCCCTCTTCCAGCAGTTCCGGGTACGAAAGGTGGTCACGGGCGTAGGGAAAGACTGCGTCCAGTACCGCCTGTCCGGTAATCCGGTGGTCGCGGTGCCACATATATTTGATGTAGGGATTTGCCGTCACCACCACCTGGGGACGGTAGCGGCGTATCAGACGCACCAGAGCTTTACGGAACTCCGGTGTATCTTCCAGTCCCTGGTCGGGATAGCGCATGAACTCCACCTTGCTTACACCGAGGACTCTGGCCGCTGCCCGTTGCTCTTTCTCGCGCGTTTTCACCAGGTCTTCCGGCTTCATATTCCTGTCGCTGGTGCCCTTGTCACCGTTGGTGCAGACCACGTAAACGACTTTCCTGCCTTCACGCGTCAGCTTGCGCACCGTTCCCGCCACACCGAACTCGGCATCATCGGGATGCGGCGTTACTACCAGCATATAATAATCATTTTCCATTACAGATGAAACTCCTTGATGTAAGGGTGGACACTATAAATTGTATAACATTCTACGAGTTGATACAATGTGACCGAAGAACACGGACGTTCAATAATGACAGATACTTCGTACGTAATCAGGAACTACCATCCGGCGGATTTTGATAAATATGTCCTTCTCTGCCGTGAATCAAACGAGCTGGGGCCTTCCGGTCACCCGGTATCGCCGGGTATAGCCGCCACCTGGCTGGAATGGCCCTATTACTCGCCTGAAAAGGACCTGTTTCTCGTTGAATCGGACGGCGAGATAATCGGCGGACTCGACCTTAGAACAGAGCCCGATATTAACCGGGTAATCCTCCGCTGCTGGGTCAAACCCCAACACCGCAGAAAGGGACTGGGTAAACAGCTATTCTCCAAGGCATTATCACGCGTGAAAGAGCTTGGTGTCAGATACATTCATGTAAATATACCGGAGGAGAACAAAGCGGCCAGAATCATGCTGAATAAATCCGGGTTTAAGCCCGTCCGCAGCTATCTTGATATGAAAATCGACCTGTCTAATATTGACGGGACTGAAGCGGATAAGGCTGCCAGCGATTGTCGCTGTTTCAAACCCGGCGAAGAAGCGAAACTGACACACCTTCAGAATCGTGCTTTTGCCGGTCAGTGGGGCTATAATCCCAATACCCCGGAGATGATATCTTACTACACCAGACTCGGCGGTTTTTCTCCGGAGCAGGTCATCCTTGTCTGCGATGATGAAAAAATAGTGGGTTACTGCTGGGTGGAGCTCGTGCCGTCGGCCGACGTCAGCGGCGAGCAGCAGGGCCTGATTCATATGCTCGGCGCCGACCCCGATTACCAGAGGAGGGGTGTTGGCAGGAAGGTTCTCATGGCCGGGCTGGCTTATCTGATGAAAAAAGGTGTAAAAACAGCGTCTCTAAGCGTCGATAGTGCCAACCACTCCGCTGTCAACCTGTACCGGTCGATAGGCTTTGTACGGCAGGCAAGAAACCTGTGGTACGAAAACGAAGTCGACTAGGCTACCGCAGTCATCTGCTGACGAGATACCTTATATAACTCCCGTGCTATTGCCCCGGCGATATTTGACCAGTCGTAGCGTTTTATCGATTCACGGATAACCGGAGCGGCTTTGATATTGCCCGTTCCCGATAAAATGGTGCTGATTTTGTCAGCCAGTCCTTCCGGGTTGTTATGCGGTAGGACATAGCCGGTCTCGCCCTGCCTGATGATATTGCGCATGTCGCCGACATCCGCCGCCACCACGGGTATCCCGCAGGCTAACGACTCCAAAGCTACCAGCCCGAAACTCTCGTAGTATGAGGGCACTACCGTGACATCGGCTGCGTTATAATACAGTGGTAATTCTTTATGTTTTATCATACCCTTGAAGGCAACCCTGTCGATTAAGTCCATCTCTTCGGTTATCTCTTTCAACCGCTTTATGGCATCATTGTCATCATCGTCACCGCCAATGATTATCAGCCTCGGGTTGGCAGTATCTTTCAGGCGCGAAACCGCTTTAAGCAACTGCTCGACGCCCTTGAGTGGGTCGATTCTCCCCACGAAGAGGAGTATTTTCTCGTCATCCAAGTCAAGTTTTAGTCTTGCCTCTTGCTTATCCATTATTTGAAATAATTCCCGGTTGACACCGCAGGGTACCACGCCGATTTTGTCAGGTATCGCACCGTAGTAACGTATGATATCTTCCTTCTCCCTTTCCGTAGAAGCGATAATCCGGTGACTATCCTGCACGGCCTCTCTCTCGGTGACGATACGCAGTTCCGGTTCCTCTTCGCCGATGCCGATACCGTTCTTGATGGCCCCCATCGTGTGGAACATCGTAACGTGGGGGACATGCCACCATATTTGCAGGTATTTCCCCACCCAGCAGGAAAGCCAGTAATGACTGAAGACAAGGTCGTATTCCAAATCGTTGTCCTTCCGGTATCTCTCCATGTTGCAGGCGAAGTCGGGCAGGTACGAATAGAGAGCCAGCTTGTGAATATCCATTTCCTGTCCGGCCTTGATGTGGATAAGCCTGGCCCCCTCTCCCAGATCAATTATCTGGGGGTCGGCGGGGTCGTGCACGCGGGTAAAAACATCTACTGTATGTCCCTGGTGGCAAAGCTCGCGGGCAAGCTCCCTAATATAAACGCTCATGCCGCCGGTGTCCTTGGCTCCCAGGTTACCCACCGGACAGCTGTGGACACTCAGCATAGCTATTCTTAATTTATTTGTTTCGCTGTTCATTACTTAATTCTTATCTCGCACTTGTAGAGTGGTATTTCCTGCCCGCCGAGGTGGTATTTATAAATTTCGGCACCCTTGAGAAAATCGAATTTTTCCCTTCCCGCCTCGATACTCTTCTGTATACAGAAGACTTTACTCAGCAGTCCCACGCTTAAATAGTTGTACTCCGGGTCGTAGCCGCTGTTATACAGGTATACCGTATTATTATAGTCGAAACAGATAATCGATGCCATCTCGCGGCCGTCCAGCTCAAGAACACCGAGCTTGAGAAGCCCGGCTGCCGACATCTTATCAACGATATTCCTGAAGAAAGCCTCACGCTGCTCCGTTAAAAACTCCGCCTTATCGGCGCGACTTTCGGTAAACATCCTGAAAAATAAATCCATAAATCCGGGCACAGTAGTAATATTATCGGCCCACTTATAATTTATCTCACCGGCTTCCGTCAGCCTCCTTAGCTTGCGTTTTACCTCGTGCCGCTGCTTCGAGGATAACCTTTCCAGATATTCCTCCCAGGCACCGGGCAATCCCATCTCCACGGAGACTTCCTCGGCGGTGCATTCCACGCTGCGATCTCTCTCACGGGCGATATCCACCATCCGACTGTACACCACGGAATCCGGACGTACGTGTTTCAACTCCAGTTGTTTAATTCCGTTGCTTTTCAGGTCATCCAGTAGCACCGTGGAAATCTCTTTCTCCATACCCGGGGCAACGATGAAGTCCTGGTAATCACAGACGTCGGTCCCACCGATGAAGCAAGCTGCGTTCTCTCTGATCATAAACGGTGCTATCCCGATTACCGTGTCTCCGTCTCTGACCTCACGTATGTATAATTGCCACCCTTCGCCGAATACCTGCCACCACGCCTGCAGCCATACGGGCGTCACAAACACGGAACTCCAGTTAAGCTTTTGTCTCGAATCAGAAAAGAGGGAACTGAGGTTTTCCAGACTTACATCGGTAACAGAATAACTCATCTTACTTAAGATAATTCTATCACGATGTTAGCTATCGGGTAAAATGACAATAGTCACATAATGAAGAAAATTCTTTATATAAGAACACCGTCGATCAGGTTGGCGGTATGCACGTAGACCTCTACACTGGGGTCGCCCTCGCAGATATCGAGAACGGTTTCCTGATATTCCTCGGACTTCATATATTCCTCGAACTGCTCACGCGATTCCCAGATGAGCATGGCGCCCTGGGCGTACGTCTCCGGGTCCATGATAAAAAATTTCTCCCTGAGTCCTGGTATATTGCGACAGCCTTCCACGACCTTCTGTATGTGTTTGCGGGCTACATCTACATTGGCCAGTTGTTTCTTCACTTCGTCTTTAACCTGGAATTTAACGATTACTGCTATCACAACTCTATCCTCCCTTTTTATCTAGGGATTCTCCATCTCCCGGGTCAATTTCTCAAGGTTCTCGCGCTCGCGTATCAGGAACTTTTCCCGGCCCTCCGTATAGGAAGGAAGAACCCATTTCATTTCCTTCAGATTCTGAGTTATCGTAGGTATCCAATTATAAGGGATGGATATTAGAATTTGCCCGGCCTCGAAAACTTCTTTTGATCTCATCCCGAAAGCCAGCCCGGTGACGATGAAATTCACCTTGCCGGTACGGAAGGGGTAGTTATATATCCAGGCACATCCCAGTACTCCGGTTGATTTAGACTCCCGCAGGGCGCCGGTTGAATAGCTCATCGCCCTTAGGATGATTTCAGCCTGGTCGGCGTTTGCTAGTATAATCAACAGATCCGGTTCGAATTCCAGCCTGTCCAGCGTGGATAAAGCGACATAATTGCAGATACCTCTTGGCAGTAGGTAAAGCTCCTGGTAGAGATGGCTGTTAGCCCGGGCATCCTGAAAGATTTCGAGTCGAACCCCTATCTGACCGGCTTCCGCGAACGCTGGTAAATCTTCCATCCCCAGCAGGGCCTTGCCAAAGCATGACTCATTCTCTTTAGCGAAATAGAATGGTTTTCCCCTCTCCTGTGCTTCCTTGACCATTTCGCAGAAAGACAGGGATTTATCCAGCTGCTCGATTCCTTCCGGACGTGTGGGCAGGAACCTGACGCCCACAGGTTGCTTCGCTAAATCAAATCTACTGTATATTGACAGGTCCTGAGTGAGTGGTTTCATTTAATAAACCTCCCTGTAAGGTTAATTACTCGGAAGTAAGTGCTTCAGGTGAGGGAAGGCGTCCTCGGCATGAGGGAAATTCAACGCCTTGGTAAAAGCGGTGTTAAAATCGGGCTCTACGGTCAGCTCCACGTATTCCACTTCCCTGGCGTGGATATCGGCTTTTTTTCGTTTTCTCATGTCGAGTAACGCCATGCAGGCACCGTCGCCGGCAGCGTTCCCGACCGCAATTACGTTTTCCATGGCGCAGTCGGGGAAGAGACCGATAACGGCCGCTGATTCCTTGTCGATATAACTCCCAAAAGCCCCGGCCAGGATAACCCTGTCAATTTTTTTAGTGTCCAGGCGTTTCATCATCATCTTGGCGCCGGAGTACATGGCTCCCTTGGCGAGCTGTATCGCCCGGATATCTCTCTGGCAGACGACGATGTCCTGGTTGATGGCGGTTTCCTTGGCGCGGGCGATGACAAACTCCTGTTCTTTACCGCTCTGCCTGAGCCTCGGCGACTTTATCCGCATGTTGAACCTGCCGCTTTTATCGATGATACCGGCCAGGAACATCTGGGCAGCCACGTCGAATATTCCCGAGCCACATATTCCCCTAGCGCCGATGTTCTTCACCTCGGTGTTCCAGCTTTCGCTGCCGATTACCCTGAACTGCACTTCTTTAGTCTTCGGGTCTATCTTTACTTTCTCGATGGCGCCCGGAGCCGCCCGCATGCCGTGCCTTATTTCAGCACCCTCGAAAGCGGGTCCCGTGGCACAGGATGTCGATAGCAGCTTTTGCCGGTTACCCAGTATCAGCTCCCCGTTTGTTCCGATATCGATAATCAGTAACATTTCATCTTGGTTATAGGGTTCCTCGGCAATAAGCACGCCGACATTGTCCGCACCAACAAAACCGGCTTCTATCGGCAGGACGTGGACGTAAGATCCAGGAGCTAATCGCAGTCCCAGGTCGCGGGCTTTGATATCCAGCGAGTGGTGCACACTCGGCGAGAATGGAGTCTTCCCGAGATACTGCGGGTCTATGTTGAGGAACAGGTGGTGCATGCAGGTATTCCCGACCACCGTCATATCGATTATTTCCGTACGTCTGATACCCGCTTTGCTGGCAGCTTCACCGGCTACCTCGTTCAGCCCCTTGATAATTACCCGGTTCATCTGCTTCAGGCCGTCTTTACTCTTGGTGGCGTAGCCGATACGCGACATCACGTCCTCGCCGTAGGCTACCTGTGGGTTCATCATGGATGCCGTCGCCAGTACGTCGCCGTTGGTGAGGTCACAGAGATAGCCTGCCACGGTGGTGGTGCCGATATCCACTGCCAGTCCGTAGGTTTTGTCTGTCTTGTTCGGGGCAGCATCGATGATTTCTTTGCCGTTCCAGACCGACACGGATACCTGCCAGTTGCTCTGGCGTACGGTATTCTGTAATTTCATGAGGACAGGATAATCTATGGACAGATTACGCAGCTTATATTTCCTGGTAAGCTCTGCCTGGAGTCGTTCGTAGTCCCCGATGGGGTCGTGCAGGGTAGCTGGTTTGAGTTCGACCGGGTATTTTCTTACCGCGGGCTTCAACCTGATATTCCTGACGGTGATTTCCTTGCGGATTACCTGCTGTCCCTTGCGACTCTTCTCCGGAACAAAGATGACTACGTCGCCATAGATACGCGTCTGGCAGGACAAACGGTACCCCTGCTTCAGCTGCCTTTTGCTGATAAATTTCTGGTTGGCTTCGCCTGTGTTTTTAACAGATGCAATCGAGGAACTGATGCCGTACTTGGCGAAGTAACCCTCTTCGATTCTTACCTGGCATTTCCCGCAGGTACCTTTGCCGCCGCAAACGCTTTCTATCCCCGCCCCCAGCTTTATCGAAGCTTCCAGTATCGTCGCGCCGTCTTTTACCTTACCGCGCAAGCCAGAGGGCTGGAAAACAACTGTGTACGTCCGGTTCGTCATCGCTCACAATCTTATCATTAACCAAGTATTAAAACAAAGTTGAGTCGATGTTTACTGTGTACCTATCTTCTCCAGGTGAAAGGCAGCATCCCCGAAGCTGAACTCGTTGAACCTGGCTTTCTTGGTGTAGTAATGGAGGATATGGTCCTGTGTAAAACCGATGGCGCCGTGTATCTGATGTGCCGAGTTCATCACACGTTTACTGGCCTGGCTTACCCAGGCTTTGGCAATGGCAGCTTCTCTCGCGGCGGAGAGACATTCGTTGATACGCCAGGCTGCCTGATACGTCAGGAATCGCGAGCCGTCGACATCCATTAACATATCGGCGCACCGGTGCTGAATACTCTGGAAAGCCCCGATAGGATGCCCGAAAGCCATCCTTTCTCTAGCATAATCAAGTGAGATGTTCAGAGCTTGCTGGGAAAGCCCAACCATTTCGGCGCAACGGGCAACGTTGGCTTTCTGTAATACCTTTTCCAGATATGTCCAGCCCGTACCGGCTTCTCCCAACAAACTATCCGGACCGACTTCAATATCATTTAAGCAGACCTCACACTGTTTATCACCAGATACCGTCTTCAGTGGAGTGATGCTGAAGCCATCAATATTTATGTCAATTATAAAGAGCGTTATCCCCTCTTTCGTCCGGGTGGCGCAGATTATATAATCTGCGGAGAGTGCGTCGGGCACGAACAGCTTCCTACCGTTAAGAACATAGTTACTACCTTTAAGCTCTGCTTTCAGTGAAACCGCGTCCGGTGTATAATTTCCTGTTTCTTCGGTTAACGCCAGAGTGACAATGGATTTTCCCTCGGCGATGGCCGGCAGGTATTTCTGCTTTTGCTCCTCGCTGCCCGTTTCTATAATCACCGATGCTCCCAGCACCACCCCGGTGAAATAAGGACTGATGAAGCAGGCACGCCCCATTTCTTCCAGCACCACAATCAGGTCGAGGAAATCGCCAACCCCACCGTATTCCTCCGGTATCGCCAGGCCGGTGAGGTTGACCTCAGCCAGCTTCTGCCACAATTCTGGCATGTTACCTGTTTCATCCTCGACCGTGGTTTTAAGCATTTTATCGTTATACTCGTCAGAAAGGAAGTCCCTGGCGAGGGTCTGCATCATTTCCTGCTGTTCGTTGAGAGCGAAATCCAATTATTTCCTCCGTTAACGCAAGCGGGGCAGGCCCAGTCCGCGCTGAGCGATGATATCGCGGTCAATTTCCGAAGTGCCGGCTTCCATACTATGACCAAACGAACGCAGATAGCACGAAGATATGCGCCCGTATAAAGGCGCCATAGGAGAGGTATCGGATAGAAGTCCATAATTCCTAAAGACCTTCAGCCCGAATTCGGCCACATGTTGAATGGATTCAAAACCGAGCAATTTACACATGGCGGCTTCATAGCTGGTGTCTTTGCCTTGAGCCTGCATATATGTTACATGATAATGGGTAAGGCGGGCGACTTCACATTCGGCGATCAGCTCCGCCATGCGTACTTTATCCCCGGAATCCAGCATACCCATTTCCCGGGCACCCGCCACAATATCATCGAGCAGCGTGCTGGCAATAGCGTATCCCAGGTCAGAGGTCCGTTCGGAGTCCAGCACAGCCATGGTCACATACCAGCCCCGGTTCACACTATCCACGATATTTTCCTTTGGTATACGGACATCATCGAAAAATACTTCGTTAAAGTCGTGATGGCCAGCCATGTTGATAATGGGATTGACCGTTATCCCCGGTGTTTTCATGTCCACCAGGAAGAAGGTAAGTCCGCGGTAATTGGGTTGTGCCTGGCGGTCGGTACGTGCCAAGAGAAACATCCAGTCTGCAAAATGAGCGTAGGTGGTCCAGATTTTCTGACCGTTGACAACGTAGGAGTCTCCGTCTTCTTTGGCATACGTTTCGAGAGCAGCCATGTCGGAACCGTGACCGGGTTCGCTAAGACCCTCACACCACATGACCTTACCCGAAGCAATCCCGGGAAGATGTCGCTTCTTCAGTTCCTCCGAACCTTTCAGCAGGATAGCCGGAGCCACAAAATCCACCGAGAGCGAGTGGTAGCCCGGACAGTGGTGCTTAGCCAGCTCTTCCCGGAGAATCAGGCGATAAAAGGGAGATAGTTCCTGGCCTCCATATTCCTTAGGCCAGTGCAGGGATAGCCAGCCCCGGGCGCCGAGCTTCTGCGACATATCCCGATGTACAGCTATCCAGTTTTCCTGACCGGACATATCAAAGAAGCTGACCTTCTTCTTATGCCATTCTTTTGGGCCTTCTTTCTCTAGAAAGTCGGCTACCTCCTCGCGGAAAGCCTCTTCTTCAGGCGAAAAAAGAAAGTCCAAGATTAAGTCTCCTTACTTACCGGTGAACTTGGGCTTGCGCCGACCGTACATGGCCACGATACCTTCGTTCAGGTCTTCGGTCATGGCGATATTACCGGATAGAGCCGCTTCCAGGTATAAAGCTGAACGCTGGTCAGCCTGGGCGCCGTAGTAGATAAGGCTTTTAGCCAGCTTCTGTGCCAGCGGCGCTCCCTCGGCAAATATTATCGCTTTTTCATCAACCAGCTTCATGAACTCTTTCGGTTCGGCGATAAGATTGACTAGCCCCCACTCCAGCGCTTTATCGGCATAAATCGGGTCGCTCAGGAGGATTATTTCCCTAGCGCGTGCCCAGCCGATGAGACGTCCGAGACGCTGAGTGGCTCCGGCACCCGGCAGCAGTCCGAGTGTCAACTCGGGTAGTCTTACCATGGCCGACTTGCTCATTATCCTGATATCGCAGGCTAAAGCCAGTTCCAGTCCGCCGCCCATGGCCGGCCCGTTAATAGCGGCGATAACCGGCTTGGGATAGGTCTCGATACGGGTAAAGACATCGTGGGGCGCCTCGCTGAAGTCAATGGCGGGCTCAACCCGTCCGGTGGCGAAAGCGGCGAAATCGGCGCCGCCGCAGAAGTTCGCTCCGGCTCCGGTAATCACCACGCACCTTACGTTATCGTCTTGCTCCAGTTCACCCAGAGCTTTATTTATCTCTGCCATCATGTCGGCGTTGAAGGCATTAGCACGATTGGGCCGGTTTAGGATAAGCTTGCCCACTCTGGTATCTTTATTGATATCCAGCTTGATAAACTCGTATTCACCCGGCCCGTACGAATAAAATCCCTCGCCGGTCTTCCTGCCCAGTTTCCCCTGTTTCACCATTTTCGTCAGTGTGGTGCAGACCTTATATCTCGGCTCTTTCTTGTATTTCTTGTAGAGCCGGTCGAGTTCGTTGACGATATTGTCAATCCCGACGCTGTCGGCCAAGCGGAAAAGTCCCCTCGGGTAGTTAAGACCGAGCAGCACGGCGATATCTATCTCTTCCATGGTAGTGGCTTTCATCTCGATAAGCTTGACACCCTCATTGACTGCTGTCGCCAGCACCCTTATCGGATTGAAATCTGCCCCGGCGTTCATCGGGATCTCGTTGGTTTTCCCCCGGGACCAGTCGTAATAGCCCTTGCCGGTCTTCCGGCCGTAATTCCTAGCTTTGAAGCATTTCTCAAGTATCGGCGCGGGACCGTAACTCTTGCCCATCGTCTCCCCGAAATACTCCATCACGTGGAACTGTGTATCGATGGAACCCCCACCGAGGGTGTCCTGAAGCTCCAGCATGCCCATGGGCAGTCCCAGCTTGTACTTAATCGCCGAGTCTATCTGGAAGGCATCTTTAGCTTCGCCCTGAGCCAGTGCCCAGTCGGCTTCGTTGGCCATATTGCAGAATATCCGGTTGGCGATAAACCCAGGAACGTCGGTCACGTGGACCACTGCCCGCCCCATAGCTATGGCTACCTTCTCCGCAATATCAATAGCTGATTTACTGGTCTTGGGATGTTTGATGATTTCTAGCAGGGTCATCCGGCTCGGCGGGTTGAAGTAATGCGTACCGACCACGTTGCCCGGTTTCCTGGCGGCAGTGGCTATCTCGGCGATACTCAGCGACGATGTATTAGTGGCGAAAACGCAGTCGTCGGGACACAGTGCCGTGGCTTCTTTAAGAACACTCTTTTTCAGGTCCATTATCTCGGGTACGGCTTCGATGATGATATCGGCGTCCTTGACCGCTTCCTTGACATCGACGAGGAAAGTCATCCTGTCGAAGATCTTCTTCTTGTCCGCCTCGGTCATCCTCTTCTGGCTGATGCGCCGGTCGTAGACGCTGTTCAGTGTTTCCTTACCGCGGTCCAAGAACTTCTGTTCGATATCCCTTATTTTCACTTTATACCCGGCTTCGGCGGCCAGGGCAGCTATCAAAGCCCCCATCGCCCCCGCACCGAGTATGGTAACGTTCTTTATCTCTTTCACGGCACATATCCCCTTTCTGCGAGTATTAACCGGCTGAGAAGACTCTATTTCACCGGTTCGAAAGCATAGTAAACGCGGTCGCGAACTTCGGTTTCTCTTTTAACATCTATCGGGTGGGAGGGAACATCGAAAACAACGAACTTGACCTCGTCGCCTTCTTTGAGTTCACCCTCCTTGCAGTTCACGATACGTCCCAGCAGGTGTTTCAGCGGCGTACCCTCCCCGAAAGTAAGCCAGGCCATTATCAGCGGAGAGGGGAATCCGATGGGTGCCCCGGCCTGCGTCTCGGTAAAACAGACCACTTTAGCCCGCTGCGGCAGTTCCACCCATTCCAGGTCTTCCGACCAGCATTTGGGGCAGATTACCCCCGGCGGAAAAGCCACGTATCCGCAGGCCTTGCACTTGGTAGTGGTGAACTTGCCCGCCCTCAGATTATCATAAAAGGGATAGATTCGGTTGAACTCCTCGCACTCGAAGGGCCACATATCCATCTCGGATACGTAGGTTCCTTTCAGTGCCGGTGTACCTACTATCTCTGCTTTTTCTAAATCAGCCATTTTATTCTCCTTAGATTGATTTGCCCGTTTTTTAGTCTACCGGTTCCCTGCCGTAAACGACTACCGTATGCTGGGCGCAGGTACCACTGAGATTATGCGTCAGCCCGAAGGCAGCGTCCTTTACCTGGTGGAGGGCACGACCCTGCAGCTGCTTGCATATCTCCAACGCCTGGCGCGCCCCGGAAGCACCGAAGGGATGCCCGTAAACGAGGAGACCACCGTCGGTATTGGTAGGTATGGAGCCTTCCTGTTTGATAGCCCCGGAAGCGACGAACGCACCGCCCTCGCCCTTCTTGCAAAATCCGAGCTCTTCCAGTTCGATTATCTCCGAGATAGTAAAGCAATCGTGGGTCTGTGCTACGTCGATATCCTTGGGCGTCAGTTTGGCATTCTTGAAAGCCACCTCGCCGGCTGTTTTCAGGTGAGGCCATTCGGCCAGGGTATCACCGGGCCATCCCGCTGACATGCTGTGGGTAGCGTGCTGCCCGGTACCGCGCAGGTAGACCGCCGGCCTGTCCGAGAGTTCTTTGGCTCTCTCCTCAGAGGCGATGATGATTGCCGAAGCGCCATCGGAGAGCGGACAGCAGTCATACAGCCCGAAGGGTTCGGCGATAATTCTGGCTTCTAGTGCCTCCTGCATCGTCAGTGATCTGCCGCCGAAGTGGGCCATGGGGCTGTCAGTGCCGTAAGTGTAGTTGGTCACCGATACATGCGCCATCTGCTCCTTGGTGGTGCCGTATCTCTTCATGTGCATCCTGGCAATCATGGCGAAGAAGGGCGGTGGTACGCCCAGTCCCATCGCCGAATCCCAGTCGTGATCGTTGACCATCAGCTGCGTATAGTTGGTTTCCCAGCGTTGCGGCGCGTAGACTTTCTCGGCTCCGGTTACCAGGATTACGTCGGCGATGCCGCTTTCAATCATCCCCTTGGCGACGATTACCGCCGAGTTAGAGCCGGCGCACAGGGTATCCAGCCTGATGCAGAGTGATGTGGGACTCAGTCCCAGGCGGTGTACCACCAGCGGCGCCGTGTTTAACGCCGAGGAATGCCGTCCTGCCATGGTGGTGGCGATGATTAAACCATCGATATCGGCCGGTTTTAATGCGGGTATGTCGTCGGCGCAGGCCCGGGCGGCTTCCTGTATCATGTCGTGTATCGTTGCTTTCCTGACCCCGAATTTACTCGTTCCGCCGCCGACGATTACTGCTCTTTTCTTTTCTGCCATACTAAAATCTCCTTAGGTTAATTATGTGGAGTAAGGGAATCCAAAAGGTTATACCGCGAGTGTGATAGATGAGATAATGTGAACAGGTGAATAATTCTGATGGATGTTTCCACATCTGAATTTTAACAGAAATCACCCTTCAAAGCAATATTATGTATTCGAATGGGAGTAGGCCAGTAAGAGGGAAATACACGGGTGGGGTATTTGGAATCGTCTCATAAATTCATCTCTAAAAACATTTCCTAAATTTGACAGCTACGTTGCATAACCTTTAACATTTAAGTGTCCATTAAAGATTTTCAGGCTTTTGGAAAGGAGTTAGCGTATG
>DUFB01000061.1 GCA_011192005.1 Dehalococcoidia bacterium | reverse complement strand
GATTTGTAGTGCATCGGGGCTTTAAGTCTGAAATATTTCAACCCGCACGTTACGCGATAAGAACATCTAGTAAATGCCAGTTTGCCGGGTTTTCCTGAGATTACGAACGTAGCGCCGTAGCTCTACCGGGCTGAGGCATGTCTTTGATTCAACGGGGACCGGCAGAGTATTGACCTGATGCACCGTGGCCAGTATCTCGTCTATAATTGGTTTTAGCGCCAAATCTGGAAAAGCCTTCATTTCAGTTACCACCTTTATCCGTTACGTCTATTAGAACGGAAAGCAACGGAAAAAGTTAGTAAGACCCCGGAGAAAACAGGCATAAATCTAAATCAGGCTTTTCCGATTAGAGCCCAAATCAGTGATAACACCCACCCGATGAATGTCCAGCCGAGAAATATATTGACCAACAGGATAGCCACTATGCTTTTATGCCGTCTTACGGCGGCAATTATCGTCGGAAGGATGTAAATAGCCAAACCTATTATACCGAACGGAAAGCCCCAGTAAGGGAAGGTGAACTGGAAAGACCAGTCCGACGGAGTGTGAATGACCGGCGCGGCACAGGAAGTAAAACAAAGCAATAAAAGAAAAACAAATGCACCAAGAATTATCAGGCGTATTGATTTTGCACTTTTCATATCCATAAATATTTTAGTGATATTTCAAGCTACAGTCAATTATTTTTATTGTAGCCATCCACCGTAGACGCACGGTCCCGGGGTACTGGTAACGGATAGCCGCACGTCTATAATAGAGCAGCCAGAAAAGATATCAGCAGGATAAAGCTCACCAATCATATCAAAAACGTTTGCAATGAATCTTTAAATGACCTAGAATTTGCCTGTTCCAGTATTCAAAAGGGGGAAAGCAGTGGCAGACGACAAATACGGTAAGCTCGTGAAGACTTTATCATTCCGGCCGGGAATGGGCGGGGCCAATGCCAGGGAACTGGTTTTTGTGGGTGGAGACGAACTGGGAGGCATGGAGCTAAATTTCATCGTCGGCGTGTACGACCAGATCGGTGACTGGGCTCCGAACCGCGGGGCGCACGACCATACTTTCGACGAATGCCTTTTGTTCTTCGGCTACGACGACGCAGACATGAACTATCTAGGCTCGGATATGTCGTTGTGCATGGGCAGGGAGCAGGAAAAGCATTACTTCAGCGTACCCACCGTGGTGGCCGCTGCCAGAGGCATGCCGCACTGTCCGCTGGTTACCGAGAAGGTTTATAAGCCTTTCGGGCATTTTCACTTGGCGCTGGCCGCCAGATATTCCGGAGGCCCGGTACCGCTGGAAGGCACGACCGATGGGAACAAATACACTCACCTCTTTCACAATATGAAGATTCAGGAAGGACACGGCGGCGCCGCTGCCAGGCAGGTAATAACGATGTCCGGTGATAAACTTGAGGGCATGAATGTCAACTTCAGGATGAGCCTGCATAACGCGATCGGCGAATGGTATCCCGGCCAGGGCGCGCAGGTAAGCCCTTACGATAAATGCCTGATTTTCTTCGGGCATAACACCGATAACCTGAGTTATCTTGGAGCGGAAATTACCATAGAAATCGGCGGGGAACATGAGAAGCATACGTTTGGCGTGCCTACCGCGGTAGCTTTACCCAAGGGGACGCCGCATTTCCCCATCGTCTGCAATAAACTGGAAAGACCCTACCGCGTCATGGAGGTGGGGCTAGCAGCCAGATACGAGAGCGTACCCCTGGAATAACCTGAGAAGATTTACATTCCCGCGGCTTTTAAAATATCAGGGACGGTTTCCTCCCGGCCGATAGCCATGATGTGAACGCCATCGCAGATGGTCTCATTCTTTAAAGCGGCGATAGTGCGACCGGCTATCTCGATGCCCTTGGCCAGCATCTCCTCCTTAGGAGCCGCCGACATCTCATCGAGTAAATCATCGGGGACAAAGATACCGGGGACATTGGCCGTCATATACTTGGCCATCCTCGCCGAGGACAGCAGAACGATCCCCGCCAGTATTTTGGTTTTGAACTTACGGGCGTAGTCCATAAACCTTTTAAAATTATCCAGGTCGTAAATAGCCTGGGTCTGGAAGAACTCGGCACCGGCCTCGACCTTTTTCTCGAACTTTATCAACTGAGGCTCGAGGGGCTGGGCTTCCGGGGTTACGATGGCCCCCACGCAGAACTCCACCGCACCGTCGAGGTCATTCCCTCCCAGATCCTTGCCCCCCGCCAGAGCGTGAACGGCATTGATAAGCTGCAGTGAATCCAGGTCAAAGACGCCCATAGCTTCCTTATGGTCGCCGACCACCACGGCATCACCGGTAAGACACAGAACGTTCCTGACACCACGACTGTAAGCAAAGAGCAGGTCGGCCTCCAGCGCGATACGGTTGCGGTCGCGGCAGGTCATCTGCATGATAGCCTCGCCGCCGCTTTCCAGGACCGCCAGGCAACCGCCGAGGGAAGGAAAACGCATCGCCGAACTCTGGTGGTCGGTTATATTGATACCATCGACCTTATCTTTCAGTAAATCGATATGATGCTGCATTTTCTCCAGGTTGGTTCCCTTGGGCGGGGCAACCTCGCTGGTAATCACAAACTTTCCGGAGCCAAGGGCTTCTTTAAAACGCGATACCATTTTCCTAACTCCCTTATGAGATTTTCATCGATTTAGGCTGGAGCGTAACGTGATGGTTCCGGGGCGGCTGGTACTGACGCATCAGGTGAAGACGATTCTGCTCTTTAAGTCGGTTATAAATCAGCGTCCAGGCGCAGTCCTTCTCTTTATCGACCTCGCACTTGCCGTTGTTGGTGCCGCCGCAGGGACCGTTAACCAGTCCCTTATGGCAGGCGGTAATCGGGCAGATACCCGCCGTTATACCGAGAAAGCACTGGCCGCACTGAGCACAGGCCTCGCGAAAGTACCCGGGAGTCTCTTCCACGCCGATAAACAGAGTATCCACCGCGGGTATTACCGGAATATCAAGATAGAGACTCAAGCGGTGTACACCCAGGGCACAGCTCATCGACAGAAGGCAGTCGGCACCACGGATAGCCTGCTCGTTCTCTTTCATGGCCACATCCGTCATATCATCGCAGGCGGTGGGTATGACCAGCGTACCGGTAAGCCATTTGCCCATCTCCTGGAGTTTTTCCTTCATTTCCTCAACCTGCTCAACGCCTCCGGTATTTGTCAGTGTCGTGCACGTGCCGCAGCCGACGATAAACACCTTATCAAGTCCTTCAAGCGATTGCTGGATTTCTTCTATCGGTTTCTGTTTGGTCATTGATTTCATGGCTTGCCCCCCAGTTCCAACGTCATTGCGAGCGTAGCGAAGCAATCCGTTTTCCCCGAGGCAGCGGATTGCTTCGGGCTTCGCCCTCGCAATAACACATGGAATGTTGTATTCATCTATTATCCTTCAAGGTCGCACCGCAGGCACCGCTTGGCTTCCCTGCCGGCAATTTCTTCAGACATGCCGAGTTCTATCTCCGAAAAACTGCTTCTTCTGTCTGCCAGGGGCAGTGTCTTTATTTTGGTTCTCGGTTTTTCTTCCCAGGTATCTTCAAGTTCCGCCTTAACGGGCTCGATGGTAGCGGCGCTTTTACGGTCGTAAATCTCCACCCGTGATTCATCACCTCTAAGGTATTTATCGATAGCGATGGCTCCCCTCCGCCCGGCGGCGATGGCTTCGACAACCATACCCGGACCCGTAACGAAATCACCGCCGGCAAAGACTCCGTCAATATTAGTAGCCAGCGAGTTACTGTCGACCACCAGGGTTTCCCAGCGGGTGCGCTCCAGGGTACTGTCGGGAGGGAGGAAGGAGAGGTCGGGCGCCTGACCTACCGCCGCAATAACCGTGTCCGCTTTGATATTGAATTCCGACCCGGTAATCGGGATGGGGCGGCGGCGACCGCTATCATCCGGCGCTCCTAGTTCCATACGAGTGCACTGAAGTCCGGTTACCTTCCAGTCATCACTGGTGATACGCGTCGGGCTGATAAGGTAATTCATGATAACACCCTCGTCAACAGCTTCGTCATATTCAACGTCGGAAACGGGCATCTCGTCGCGGGAACGGCGGTAGTAGATAGCGGCTTCCTCAGCCCCGAGGCGTAAAGACGTGCGGGCAGCATCGAGGGCGACATTACCTCCCCCGATGATAGCAACCCGTTGGCCCACGATTACTTCCCTGCCGAGCCGTACATCCCGGAGGAAACGCAGGCCGTAATAAAGACCTTCAATGTCCTCCACCTCGCCGGGTATGCCGAGTCGCTGACTGCGCTGGGCACCGGCAGCGATAAAGACCGATTTATAACCTTCTTTTTTTAAGTTTTCCGTGGTGAAATTTGTATTAAGAGGCGTATTGTAACGTATTTCCACACCTTTTCCGGTAATATAATCGATATCCTGCTGGATAGCGGCTTTGGGCAGGCGAAACTCGGGGATAGCGACGGACAGCATGCCGCCGCCCACCGGCAGGGCTTCAAAGACCGTGACGGGGTAGCCGGCCTGAGCCAGGAAGTAAGCGCAAGAAAGACCGGTAGGTCCCGCCCCGACCACCGCCACCCTGTCCTTTTTGGTTACCGCGAAAGGCTCGATAGCGCCGATTTCGGAGGCATGTTCCGCATACCAGTCTGAGGCGAAGCGTTTCAGCGACCTTATAGCAACAGGGTCGTCCAGTTCACCGCGGCGGCAGCGGTTCTCACAGGGGTGGTGGCAGATACGACCACAGACGGCGGCGAAGGGATTACGTTCGCGGATGGTCTCGATGGCCTCCTTATATTCACCTTCGGCAATATGGGCCACGTATTTCGGTACGTTGATTCCCGCCGGACACGTATGCTGGCAGGGAGAAATCATCAGAGCTTCACAGACCGCGGCCGGGCATTTTTTCTCGCGGATGTGTGCTTCGTACTCCTCGCGAAAGTATTTAATGGTAGAAACAACCGGATTGGGGGCTGTCTTTCCCAGGCTGCACAACGAGCATTCCTTCACCGTATCGGCAATAGAAAGGAGGGTATCTATATCTTCATCGCGTCCCCGGCCCTCGGTAATGCGGGTCAGAATCTCCAGCATCTGCCTGGTACCGAGTCGACAGGGAGTGCATTTACCGCAGGACTCCGCCTGTGTAAAGCTCAGGAAAAAACGGGCAACCTCCACCATACAGGTAGCCTCGTCCATGACGACCATACCACCCGAACCGACAATCGAGCCCAGAGCCGCCAGTTCCTCATAACCAATCGGGGTATCGATAAAGCGGGTTGGTATACAACCGCCAGAAGGACCGCCCGTCTGCACCGCCTTGAGCTGCCGTCCACGGGGTATACCACCACCAATGTCATAGATGATGGTGGAGAGTGGCGTTCCCATGGGCACCTCTACCAGTCCGCTGTTGGCAATCTTACCGGTGAGAGCAAAAACGGTGGTACCGCGACTCTTTTCCGTGCCGATAGTAGCGTACCATTCGCCGCCTTTTTCGAGTATCACGGGAATCGTGGCAAGGGTCTTAACATTATTGATTACCGTAGGCTTGCCGTCCAGTCCCGACTGCGGTGGGAAAGGCGGGCGTGGCCGCGGCATGCCCCGCATGCTCTCTATAGAGGCTATCAGGGCTGTCTCCTCGCCGCAGACAAAGGCACCGGCCCCTTCCTTGATCTGTAAATTGAAGGAAAAATCCGAACCAAGTATGTTATTGCCCAGATATCCATTCTCTTCAGCCTGTTCTATTGCCCTGTAAAGTCGCTTAACAGCTAGTGGATATTCCGTACGTACATAGATGTAGCCTTCGCTGGCCCCGATGGCATAAGCAGTAAGTGCTAACCCCTCCAGCATCGCGTGCGGGTCACCTTCCAGAATAGAGCGGTCCATAAAAGCGCCCGGGTCACCTTCATCAGCGTTGCAGATAGCATACTTTTGCGAGCCCGGATTATTCCGACATGTCTCCCATTTAACTCCGGTGGGAAATCCCGCACCTCCCCGGCCACGCAGTCCTGAGCGCTTTACTTCCTCGATAACAGTCTCAGGAGTCATTTCGAAGATAGCCTTTCTTAGCGACTGATACCCACCCCTTTTAATATAATCCTGAACTCGTTCTGGATTTATATGACCGCAATTACGCAGGATAATACGCTCTTGTTCCGAATAGAATTTAATATCAGCGTAATGCGGCTTAGCTTGACCGGTTTTCGGGTCGCGATAGAAAAGACGTTCAACCGGCTGACCCCCTCGGAGATGCGAGGTGACGATATCTTCGACATCATCAACATCAACATGCGTATAGAATATACCTTCAGGCTCCACAACAACGTTGGGCCCCTGTTCGCAGAAACCATGGCAACCGGAGAAGTCTATTTTAGCGTTTTTCACACCCTGTTTGGTGAGTTCTGCTTGCAGGGCTTCATAGACAGCGTCACCCCCGCCCGAAACGCATCCGGTGCTCCGGCAAACGAATACGGTGTAATTTTTCGGCATACTACTCCTTCTCGCTCTTACCGAATAACCGTGCAACTTTTTTAGGATTCATGTTTCCGTGTGTTTCTTTATTAATCATGAGATTTGGCGCCAGCGCACAAACACCGATACAGGCCACCGTTTCCAGCGTGTATTCCATATCCTCGGTGGTTTCACCTTCGTCAATGCCAAGATGCTGTTTGACCAGCTTGAGGATGGACTTGCCACCGCGTACGTGGCAGGCCGTACCCCGGCAGACCCTGACGACATTATTACCCCTCGGGGTGGTGTATAACTGAGCATAAAAAGTAACAACTCCCTGCACCTGAGCTGGGAACAGGCCAAGATGGCGGGCAATAATCGGTATTGTCTCCGGAGGTATGTACCCGGCCTGCTCCTGGATTTTCTGGACAAGGGGAATTAGTGCCCACTTTTTACCCTGATATTCAGTAATGATTTTCTCTATCTGTTTCATACTGATTTTGGGCTTTTTCTGTTGTAACTTCGTCATATTTCTAAACTCTTTCCAGCCTAACGTTGCAGGATTTAATAGCCGGTGTCTTAGATTGCGGGTCGATAACCGTGGCGAATAATTTATACACAGAGCTACCGAGTAAAGATACTGGTGCGAATAACATTCCCCGGTGTAAATCAGCATTAATACTGGCAATACCCTCCAGTTCTCCGTGAGCAGATTTTACCTTAACTTTATCGCCGTCACTGATACCCAGTTTTACAGCATCGGTACTGTTTATTTCTATACATCCGTTATTATAAAATCGGCTCATTCTATCCGACCGCGAGCTTCTTCCACCTGAGCCGAAACTGAACCTCACCGAGCCCACCACCAGGGTAAGCGGATAACCCTCAGGTGGCAGTGCGGCTATATACTTCACGGGTGAAAACCTGCCGAACCCACTAGGAAACAATCCTTTATGAAGACGTCTCGTGGCGGTACCACCGTCATCAACATCAGCCAAATCAGAATCTTTTTTTTCCGCTTCACCGAAGGCTAAATGGCGGTAGAAGGGAACCGTTTCTTCGATTTCTTCCATGACTTCCTGCGACGACGAGTAAGGCAAGGGCGAATCCATCGCCTCCGCCAATCCGAGCAGTATGTCAACATCGGGAAGGCTATTTCCGACGGGCTCGGTGACTTTATGTAATCTTTGCACCCTGCCCTCGAAGTTAGTGAAAGTCCCCTCTTTTTCGGCAAAGCTGGCAGCCGGCAAGACGACCGATGCCAGTCTGGCTGTTTCCGAAAGGAACATATCCGCCACGACCAGAAAGTCCAGAGAAGAAAGCGCTTCTTTCACCTGTGCCGGCTGAGGGAAACTCTCGACCGGATTTTCTCCCATAATCAGCATACCTTTAAGCTTTCCCTCGCGGATTTTCTCAATCATTTCCAGAGCACTGTAACCGGCGGCCGACGGTAATTTAACACCCCATTTCTCTTCAAACTTTTGCCGGTTCTGAGGTTCGGTTATACTCAGATAGCCCGGGAGAAAATCGGGCAAGGCCCCCGTATCGCACGCCCCGCGGGCGTTGTTTTCTCGCTGCAGGGCAAAGATACCACCCAGCCGACCGGCATTCCCGGTGAGCATCGCCAGGTTGGCAATAGCGATAACGGCATCGGTGCCGGTGGCGTACTGAGTAACACCATTGCCGTAGACGATGGACGCTTCTTCAGCTTCGGCGAGGAGCTGCGCCACCTGCTGGATTTCTCTGGCGGGTATTCCGGTTACCTTCTTGACGTAATCGGTGGTGTATCTTTCCAGGCTTTCTTCCCATTTCCTGAAATTGTCGGTCATGCGGGAGACGAATTCCATATCGAATTTCTTTTTATCGATAATAACCTTGGCTAAACCGTTGAGCAGGGCTATATCCGTACCGACTTTAGGCTGCAGCCAGAAACGGGCAAAACGCGCCAGTTGAGTAAAGCACGGGTCGATAACACAGAGTTCCGCGCCCTTATATTTTGCCGCACGCTTGATGGCGTAAGCTACGGCTGGAGCCGATATCTCGGGATTGGCACCGATGACGATAATAACCTTTGACCGCTCCAGGACATCGAAAGAACCGGTCGTGCCTGCATAACCTATCGTGGCTCCCAGCCCGGTCAGGCTGGCAGAACTATAAAGACGGCTGCCATTATCGATATTATTCGTCCCCAGAATGCCACGGGTGAAACGCTGTAACACGTAGTTCTCTTCATTGGTGCAACGCGTCGAACCGTAAACAGCCAGAGAGTCGGGACCGCTGGATTCCTTGATTTTTCCCAGTCCTTCAGCCACAGCAGCCAGCGCCTCTTCCCACGTCGCCTCGCGGAATTCGCCATTTTCTCTGATCAGGGGAGTGGTCAATCTTTCGCTGCTGCTAATAAAATCCCATCCGTAGGCGCCCCGGACACAGAGAGTGCCGGCATTTACCGGACTGCCCTCAGCGGGTCTGGCCTGTATTACCTTGCCGTCCTTGACACCCAGAAGAATAGTGCAGCCACAACCGCAGTACGGACATACCGTGGTTACCGTATTTGTTACCGTGCCCGTATAGGCTCTTTCCTTTTCCATAATGGCACCGGTGGGACAGATAGCCACGCAGGTACCGCAGAAAGTACATTCGGATTTCTCCAGGGGCACTTCATTCAGGGTCGCGGCTTTGACCAGCGAACCGCGGTGAATATAATCGATAGCCCCTTCCACGACAAGCTCCTGGTCTGCCCGGATACACTTGCCGCACATGATACACTTGGAAAGGTCTCGCTCGATAAAGGGATTGACTTCTTCGATAATATCGTTTTGAGGCAATCTCTGGAATTCGTTCAGCCCGATGCCCATCTGCGCGGCCAGCTGGCGCAGTTGACAGCGATTTCCCTTATCACAGACAAGGCAGGAATCGGGATGACTAGCCAGCAGGAGCTTGAGGATTTTCTTGCGGTGCTCGATAACTCTGGGTGAGTTCGTATTTATGTTCATTCCCGGAGTAATGGACGTTACGCAGGAAGCCAGTAATGCCCCGTTTCTCTCGTCTTCCACCAGACACAAGCGGCAGGCACCGGTCGATGCCAGGTTCGGGTCGTGACAGAGAGTGGGAATGTTCACACCCAGTTCTCTGGCCAGATCCAGGATAGTGGTGGAAGGGTATCCGCTAACTTCTACGCCGTTTAGAATTATCGTTATTGTGTCCAATAATCAACTCCACACATACTAACGAGGTTGAAGGGACGCAATCCATGATTCATCGCCGCGAGCTACGGAACGTATCCCCGTTAAAAGCTGCGAACTGGCAGCCGCTTTGGGTATGAAGCCCACGGCTCCGACCTGTTTGCTCGCCAGTACGTTCTCTTCGTCGTCATATTGGGTCAGCATCAAGACTTTAGCTGGCTTGTGTTTACTGCATATCTCCCTGGCGGCATCGAGCCCGTTCATTACCGGCATGACAATATCCATGATAACCACGTCGGGCAGGAGTTCCACCGTCTTTTCCAGGGCTTCCTGTCCGTTGACCGCCTCACCGACGACCTGCATATCACGTTGCAGGGTCAGTACCGACCTGATACCGTCCCTGACCACGGCATGGTCATCGACGATGAGTATGCGGATTTTCTTGGTCGTCCGGTCCAGGAGTTTTTGAATACGGGGAACCAGCGCTTCGGGCTTAACCGGTTTAGCCAGCAGGTCTTCAGCATCACACTGCATTCCTTCATCTCTTCTCCAGCCTTTGACCAGTTGCTGTTCCGGGGCAGCGTTAATAACCATGATGGGGAGATTGCTGAACCCCAAGGTCTGTTTCAGCCATTTATGGAAGAGGAAAGCATCCCCACGGGGCATAATCGTACCCAAAACAATCATATCGGGCTCGTGATGGCGGACTGCCTTCTCAGCCTCATCCCGGTCATCCGCCATAACTACCGTATACCCTTCTTTCTCAAGAGTAGCCTCTAAAGCCTGAGTAAATTCCAGCTCATCATCCACGATCAGGATTTTATACGTTTTTTCCATGATATCCTCCTTCACCGTGAAATACCTATAAACCACACTATAAGACATCGTTGGTAAAAGAGGAATGGGGCTTTTACCCCGATGGTCTGCATAAGAAACCCCTGATTTTCAGGGTAAATACCCCCGAAAGAAAGATAGTAAAAATGAAATAGTATTGAATGCTAAAACACAGGATTAAAGAGGTGAGGGAAAGGAGAGATTTATATTGAAATAATGCCCCGACGGAGAGCGTACTTGACTAAATCGATGCGGTTGTGGATGCCGAGCTTGGTCATGAGGTTGGTCTTGTGACCTTCCACGGTCTTGCGGGTGATTACCAGCATATCTGCCATTTCCTGAGTGCTGAAGCCTTCCGCCAGCAGCTTGAGGACTTCCCTTTCCCGTTCCGTCAGCTGGTTGTACGGGTCAAGGTGATTTCTTTCTTTGGCGGTCTTCTGGTAGTTTTCCACGAGTAGCTTGGCAACGGAGGGTGAAAGGAAGGAATCGCCCTGAAAAACCGAGCGGATACCCGCGGCAAGCTCAGAGGAAGCTGCGGCTTTGCTTATCAGGCCCGAGGCACCGGATTCGATTACCGGGAAAACATACTCTTTATCATCATGTTGGGTTATGACCAACACCCTGGTTTTCGGGAACTCCCGGGTAATCCTGCGGGTGGCTTCCAGGCCTCCCATGATAGGCATGGCAATATCCATGAGCACCACGTCGGGCTTTAACTCAGCCACCATCTTCAGGGCTTCGCTACCGTTCACCGCCTCACCAACAACCTCGATATCCCCGACCAGGGCGAGCAATGCACATATCCCATCCCGCACGATGGTATGGTCATCTACTACCAGTACTCTTATCTTTTGCATACGCCACTTCCTGTCCTACAGGTATACTGGCCCAGACGGTAGTCCCTTTACCGATTTCCGATTCGATACCGCTTTTTCCGCTGAGAAAGCCAATCCTTTCCCTCATGCTGAACAACCCGCGACCTCGGCCGCTTTCTTCTACGTCGGTAATCTCGGAAACATCAAAGCCCTGTCCGTTATCACTTACTTTCATGATGAATTCATCCGGCTTGAATTCCAGTAGTACGGAAACATTCTTGGCCTGAGAATGCTGGGCTACATTACCAACCGCTCCCTGTATGAAACGGAAAAGCGCCGCCTCTACATCGGGAGGAAGTCTCCTTTCTTTCCCCCTGATTTCTACGGATACATCAATCTCAAGGGGTTGCAGCCTGGTCTCGGCATACTGGCGGACAGCAGGTACCAGACCCAGCGTATCCAGCAAAGCCGGATGGAGATTGGAAATCAGCCGACTCACCTCATTATGGACCTGCACGGTTAAAGCCTGGACCTTCTTCAGTCCGTTAACAAATTCAATATTCACCGTACCGGATATATTGGACATCTCGATTAATGCCTGTAATTGCAGGGCAATACCGGAAAGCGACTGGCTGGTTTCGTCATGGAGCTCACGGGCAATCCTGCGTCGTTCGTCCTCTTCAGCCACCAGATTCTGCCGGGCTAACTTTCGTAATCTTTCGCGGGCATTCCGCAGTCTCTCGTACAGTCGGGCATGCTCGATGGCAATACCGAGCTGGTCGCCGATGGCATATAGAAAATACAGATCCTCATTGGTATATTTCCGCCGCCGGTGGCTGGCAATATTCAGAACGCCCAGAACCCTTTCTCTCGCCCGGAGAGGTACAGATATAAAAGCCTTAAGACCTTCGGCAACAATAAGCTCACGATGGGCGACACGTGGGTCGGAAGAAATATCCTCCAGTAAAACAGCCTTACCACTCTGAGCGACACTCCCGGTAATTCCCTCGCCCAGATTGGTGCGCAATCCTGTAACGAATTCTTTACTTAAACCACGGTGAACATGGCGAGTCAGACTATGGCTGTCTTCATCGATAAGCAGGATTTCGCCGACACTGCCGTGCATGTACTCCAGCGCACTGTCAAGACCCACACCGAGGATGGCATCCAGGTCCCACAGGCCACTCAGGGCAGCTGAAATTCTACTTAATGTCAGAATCTCAGACTGATGCGCGTTATTTTTTGACTTCAGCTTGCTGGACTCCATATCAAGGGAACTCCTCTAGCTGGGGCGTCTGGAAATATCTTGAGTATAGAATAGACTATATGAAATTACGCAGCTTGTCAAACTTACGGAGTCATCAGCCCGGTAACCGGGTTATAGCTGGGAAAAGAACGGGAGATAGAATATAATACAAGATAGGTTGTTTGTTTATCTTCAAATCGACCAACTCGAAAAATAACACATAAGGAGACTATCCTGTGGAATCACTGAACGTTCTGTTAATCTCACCGCCATGGGCTCCATCATCGTCCCCTGTTCACGAGGAAATTATCAGGCAGATATCAAGCGTCAGTCCTAAAATTGAAGCTAAAGACGGTTCGATACTGGCGGCAGCCGAATTCCGCGGTGATTTAAGTAATAAAGATAAATTTAATGCTCTCCTGGCTGAAGCCGAAGTGCTTTATGGTCTTTTTCTCCCGAAAGACCTGCTTGCCAGAACTCCCCAACTGAAATGGGTACAGACGATGTCGGCCGGTGTTGACCGCTTTACCACCACCGATATCTGGAACAGCCCGATAATACTGACCGGAGTCAGCGGTATCCACGCCACACCGATAAGCGAATTCGTGCTGGAGTTTATGTTGATGTTCGCCAAGCAGGCACCATTTTGCTTCCGGATGCAGCAAAAACACGAATGGGGGCGGTTCATGCCCGGCGTACTCAGGGGTAAGACGGCAGGTATCGTGGGACTGGGTAATATCGGGCGTGAAGTGGCGCGACTCTGCAAAGCATTCGGTATGAAAGTCATCGCCACCCGCCGTTCCGCCAGGCAGTCCGCGCGTGCCAGATATGTGGATAAACTGCTACCAGCCAGTCAGTTAAAGCGGTTACTTGGTGAAAGCGACTACGTGGTGATAGCCACACCCCTCACGAAGGAAACGACGGGACTGATAGGGATAGATGAGCTAAAGGCGATGAAGCCCACCGCCTATATCATCAACATCGGTAGAGGCGGAATCATCGATGAAGATGCACTTATCCAAGCTCTGGATGAAAAACAAATAGCCGGAGCGGGACTGGATGTTACCTCTGAAGAACCCCTGCCACCCGACAGTCGTCTATGGGAATTCGAGAATGTCATTATCACACCTCACGTTTCGGGCGGGATGGAAGACTACATGGAACGCGCTACCGACCTCTTCTGTGAAAACCTGAAACGCTACCTAAACGGCAGGAGATTGTTGAACGTAGTAGATAAAACCAGGGGTTATTGATACGCAGGAAGTCCTAAAGCTCTTTACCCAGCCTCGGGGTTGGTTTCAGGATAGCCATAAATATCAGCCCGATAACAGACAGGGCGATACATACCAGAAATGCTATACGATAGCTATCGGTGAGGTCATAGATATACCCGATGATAACCGGACCTATTGCCCCTCCGGTGGTAAATCCCATCGCCATTACCCCGTATATCAGGCCATGAGAGGTCAATCCAAACAGTCTTGCCGCCAGGGGAGATTCGGACGTACCCATACCGCCGAATGCCAGTCCCAAGAGCACGGCAAAAAGATAAAACATCCAGAGTTCTTTGGCCGGTACCAGCAGTGCCAGAGCGGCAATTAGAAAAATAATCCCTATAATAAAAGTGATCCGATTGCCGATTTTATCACCGACCAGACCGCCGAGGAAGAAATTGCCGACAATACCGACCCCGCCGCTGACCGAAAGCACGCTGGCAGCGGCGATTTCGGATATTTCCAGCCCGGTTATATGGGGAACCAAGTGTACCGTAAGACCGTAAGCCACAAAACCGAAAAATAAAAAAGTCATGGTGGCTAACCAGAACTGGGTTGTTTTCATGGCTTCTTTTAACGAGTAATCCGGGGAAATACGGGGGGTTGTCCATTCCTGCCCGCCAGGAATATCATTGGCTATTATTTTATTCTCGTCAGGATTACGCTTCATGAACTGCGCCGCTATTACCAGGGTAACGATACTAAAAATTCCGATAATAATATAAGAATCACGCCACTTGTATTTGTCGATAAGATGGGTAACTACCGGAAATCCGATTATTTGCCCGACAGTCAGTCCCGATATAATTATCCCGGTCATCAGGCTGCGTGTTTTTGTGAACCACCGGGCAACGGTCGACAAAAGCGGTACCCAGAGACCGCTCATACCGATACCTGCTATTATCCCGAAGAACAGGTAAAGCTGCCAGATTGAGTTTACCTGCGACATTAGTGAAAGACCAACACCAAGAATTATACTGGAAAAAGTAACCACTAGGCGGGGACCGAACTTATCAGTAAGACCCCCCATAACGATGCCAAGAACCCCGCTGATAATAGAAGAAAGCGAATACGCCCCCGAAGTGACGGCATGGCTCCACTGAAATTCATCTATCAGCGAGTTGAAAAAGACGCCGAAGACAACGTATACCCCCCATGAAATCGCCAGAATAACGAAACAAGCCCCGACCACGTAATATCCCTGGTAAAATCGCGGGGCTTTCCCGGGAGGTTGATAGATTTCTCGTCCGGTCACGGTATATCGGTTCCTGAACAGGTATTTCTGAAAAGACTACCCTATTATAGCACATGATACTTGAGGTGTAGTCGATAAATGGTAATGATTTGATATAACGTGGAATAGTCGAGCCGAATCAGTCCGTATATGAACAATCCTGAGTTACTATGCCATCAGAAAAAAAGGTATAGTAACAGTCCGACTTAATGACAAAGTCACCGTTATCACGAAGATAATCCGTTAATACCAGAGGCGTAGCATCATTTGTTTTAACCTGTCCCATGTCCCGAGTGGGACCGATGGGCTGCAAAGTCCCTGACGGACTATCAGCCATCATCTCGGCTACAGCTCCCTGGATGTCAGCCAGTTCTCTGGCGCGTAGTTCTTCCTGATCATTTTTAATCATTTGCCCTATCTGTGGAACGGCTATCGAAGCAAGAACAGCTATAAGCACGAAGACAACAACAGCTTCAATGATAAAGGCTATTTTACGTTTTCTCTTCATGATAATTTCCGCATATCAGAGATATAGTACTATTGTAATAGGTAATAGTACTGTAAACATCTATATAAGTAATCATTTCGATTCAGGGATACCACCCATATTTTAGATTGGGAGTGAACCCCCAAAAGAAATGAAGGTTTATCTTCTGTTCAAGAGCACACGTGTGTAATACATTTAATATCGTAAAAATGGCTAAGCGTATATTGGTAATTGCCAACTCATATTTATCTTCGACCAGCTCCGGATTGTTAACCAGAGAGGGCTATAAGGTAGATATGATAAATAGCACCGAAGCTAACCTTAAACGGATAGATAATCGTGATTACGATATCATCATACTCCAGGCAGGTAGAGAAACCAACGAGTGGCAACTCTGTGAACAGATAAGAAGATTCTCCAATATTCCTCTCATCGTCATAAGTAGCCATACCAGCGTTGATATATCGGCCAAGGCAATTGACGCCGGCGCCGACTACTTCCTGAAAAGACCCTTCGGACCGATGGAACTGAGTGCCAGGATACGGTCATTACTCCAGCGTCCCTCGTTTAAATCATCAGAACCAGCCATTGCTTAGAGTCAGTATCTACGCCTGCTCTTATTCCGGAGGGACTTGCTTAATTGTCCCCACTCTGCTATTTTGAAAATACCCTGTGCGATTTACTTTCCAACCACAATGGGGCCTTTATCCCATATACAAAAATATAAATATGGATGAAAATCTCATTATTAAAAGACTGGTGGTAGGCTCGCTTTCCGCTAACTGCTACGTCATCGGAAATGCCGATACCCGGGAGGGGATGGTAATTGACCCGGGAGGAAACCCCGAGATAATTCTGGAGGCCATTGCCGATTCTGGATTCAATATTCAAACAGTAGTACTCACCCACGGTCATTCCGACCATATAGCCGCACTGTTTGATATTCAGGATAGGACCGGAGCCGACGTTGCCATCCACATCGAAGATGCCGATTTCCTGGAGGGCAGAGGAGCCTATAGCTCGATGTTCGGCATTTCCTACAAAACACCGGAAAATCCGGATAGACTGCTGCGGGAGGGAGACGTTATAGAGATGGGAAAGACCCGCTTCGTAGTGGTACATACACCGGGCCATACACCCGGAAGCATCTGCCTGCTTACCGATAAAAAGGTGTTTACCGGCGATACTCTTTTCTATCGCGGTATCGGCACGACTTTGATGCCGGGAAGCAGTCGCCGGCAGCTTATTAACAGCATCCAGACCAGGCTGATGGTCCTGCCCGATGATTTTAGAATTTATCCGGGCCACGGACGCGAGACTACTATCGGTAACGAACGCATGAATAATCCCTATATCCGTAACCAGTACTAGTATATACCTGCCTGTCTCATTATATATCCCGGAACCAGCATACCCGCGATTCACCCAATTTATCCAGACAGCAAGTGTGATTTTTTTGTAAAAGTGGAAAGTGCCTTTATGACCCGCGTGTGAGTTCAGCGGTCTAGATTTGTTACCAGAACATTCGTTAACTGGGTTTACCGCGTGTATAACGTAAGGAATTCTTTCCGAATCGAATCTCGGGGTAAATACTTGCCAGGAACTGAATAAAGATTCCCTGTATTTCCACGGAGGCACATGTTGAAAACTCAAATTACGACGCCGTATCCCGAATTCCTCACTACGGGTGCGGTAGCCAAGTACTGCGGGGTAAGCAAGGTTACCGTATTGCGCTGGATAGAAAAGGGCAAT
>DUFB01000060.1 GCA_011192005.1 Dehalococcoidia bacterium | reverse complement strand
TTTGAGGCTGGGATAACTGCCATGATGAAGAACTGTAGTCAATTGTTTGCGGAGTGGTAGTTTCACTGCTTCCACAAGATGACACGGCCATATAACAAACGAGTAACGTCAGTATGATAAAACCCTTAGCCCACCTGCTCATCCTCTCCTTCCACCTCCGCCTCGCTTATCCGGTGTATCTCGTCCCAGCGCACCATGCCCTCTTCTATCAGCTGCCTTATTTTCTTCTGCGCGGCGGTCAGCTGACTGCTGGGTCCCGTCTTGACCTCCAGGATGACGATTTCCTCGGGGTCGCCGTGCGATAGCCCCGGAAAAACTATCATGTCCACGGGACTCCCGATGAATCTGGCCTCGGTGGGGTCGTAACGGAAGTCGGGGAAGTAGGGCACCATCTGCTCGGTGAACTTGCCCCCCAGCACGGCCCGACTCTGGCTGATGGCGGCCTTCCTGGCCTGCTCGGTCTCGGCCTCCCATTCCTCGATTTTCTCATCGCACCACTCCTGGAACTGTCTCTCGAACTTGATGCGGATGGCGTGGTGGAACAGGATGACGACGAAGATGGCGGCGACGGCGGCAATGACGATGACGGCGACTATATCCATTTTCGGCCTCCTTTTTCTCAGCCTGGGGAGACGGGACAGGCGTTATCTCATCCTGGTTCTTCGATTACTTGTTGCTACCGCGCTTGACCAGCGGTTCCCCCCGGGCACACTGCGGGCAATCCTCAGGCTTATAGGCGACCACTTCCACTCTGTGGCAGGCGAAAAACGGCACCCCCAGGTCAACCTTTTCCATGGAGCGGTCGATCAGCACCCCGACGCCAACGATTTTCCCGTCGAGCTTCCTGACCGCCGCGATGGTATCCCGTACCGAGCCGCCGCGGGTGAAAACGTCATCTACGATCAGTACGCGTTCGCCGGGACATATTTTGAAGCCGCGTCGGAATTCACGTCCGTTCCGGTCTCCCTTCTCGGCGAAGATACCGCGCACGCCCAGCTGCCGGGCGACCTCATACGACAGGATAACGCCGCCCGTGGTCGGTCCGGCTACGACCTGCACGTCCTGGTTGCGGAAATGTTCGGCGATTATCCGGCAGAGTTTTTCGGTATACTCCGGGTATTGCAGTACCTGGAATTTCTCCCAGTAGACCGGCGAGTGCAGTCCCGATGCCAGCAGGAAATGCCCCTCCAGTACCGCTCCCGCTTTTCTGAATATCTCTTCGACGTTTTCCGTCACCTTGTTTCTCCGTAATCTAAGGAGACTACTTCCGGAAGCTGCTCGCTCAGTTTGTAGCTGGGTACAACTTTCCAGCTGTCCGGCGGCCAGGTTATCAGCCAGGCTTTACCGTGTATCATATCCTCCTCCACGAGCCAGCCGTTATGCGAATCGTTGCTGTAGTTACGGTTGTCCCCCAGCACGAAATACCTGTCTTCCGGTACCGTTATCGTTGCCATGGTATAGGCGGGAGGCGCCATAACATACGGCTCTTGCAGTCTTATGCTGTTAACGTATACCGCCCCGTTCTTGATTTCCACGGTGTCGCCGGGAATCCCGATAATCCTCTTGATAAAATCCTCTTCGGTGCCGTTGGGTTCTTCGAAGATGATGACGTCGCCGCGCTGCGGCTCCCCGAACCAGTACACGGCCTTGTTAACGACCACCCGGTCGCCCTCGGTGAAGTTCGGCTCCATGCTCGTCATGAATACCTCGTAGGTCTGGATGGTCGTCCGCGCTACGAAGAAGATGATAAGCGCCAGTACGATGGTTATGGCTATTTCACGTGCGAATCTTTTCATGCTTTACCCGTCACCGATTCTCGCTTTATTATACCCCATTTACCTTCGTGTCGCTATATCTGCATGTAGTACTTCTGTTCATCTGGTTATCGGCTTGCTTATGCCTGACCGGTTGAGGGTGTTTACTTTCACCCCGCTCCATTTATTTGTACATTCGCACCCGTTCAGTCTCATCCGTAATAAGATTTGCAGAAGCACTCAAGTCGGCACTTGACTTTATCTATCCGTTTGGTTTATGGTATTAAAAAATATTCTGGGGATGTTTTCTTAAAAAGGTTTTTAGTTAATGGAAATGGTAACTATCATCATGCTGGCGCTGGGTGCTTTCTTGCTCGGTGCCTGCCCGTTCTCGGTTATCATCGGACGAATTTTCCTCCATAAAGATATCCGGGATTACGGTGATGGTAACCCCGGTGCCGCTAATGTTTTCCGCGCTGGTGGCAACAAAACCGGCTATCTCGCCGTTTTACTGGATGTAGTCAAAGGCGTACCCTTCGTCTTTTTGGCTCATCTTACCTATGACCTTGCCAGCATGGCTGTTGTCATTATCGGACTCTGCGCTATATTGGGACACGCTTTTTCACCCTTCCTTAGTTTCCGCGGTGGTAAAGCCATCGCCATAACCTTCGGTGTGTTAGTCGCCATGCCCCAGCACGAAGCGTTGTTTGCCTTTATTATTCTGGTGATTATCGGCGCGCTGCTGATTGATAATGATTCCTGGGGTATGATGTTAGGTGCCTCCGGTACTCTGGCTTTTCTGGCAATCACCGGACAGAACGGCTGGGAACTCGTTTTAATGCTGTGTATACTGGTAATATTTACCGTTAAACAATTCAATGAGCTACGTTCCATGCCCGGTCTCCGGGGCAGGCTGGTACGCTGGCTCAGTCGCTGATATGGGGGGATGCCTACCGGGTACGGGAAATAAGTTATGGTTTATCAGATTGTTATAGCCTCTATCCTGGGATTGATACTGGTCAACCTTATCCTCAACCTGAAGAGTATCAGGACTCCCAGCACACGTGCCAGGCTCCCCGATAAGCCACCGCTTATCTCTGTCCTGGTGCCTGCCAGGAACGAGGAAAATAATATCGATAACTGCCTGGAATCGCTGCGGTCGCAGGACTATCCCAACTTTGAGGTGGTTGTGCTCGACGATAACTCTGTGGATAACACCGCGGCAATCGTGGCCGGATACGCTCAGAGAGACAATAGAATAAGAATGATCAGGGGCAAACCGCTCCCCGATGAATGGGCCGGCAAACCTTTTGCCTGCCAGCAACTCGCTGAAGAGGCCAAAGGCGACTGGTTTTTATTCGTGGATGCGGATACGGTGCATGCTTCCCATATGCTGCGGAGCGTTCTCGCCCTGGCGATGCAGCTCAAGACATCCATGCTCTCCGGGTTCCCGCGGCAACTCAACCGTTCTCTGCCCCAGAAGATAGCCGTCCCGCTGATTTACTTCGTCATCGTCGGCTGGGTGCCTTTGTGGTGGATTCACCGCTCCAGGTCCAAGATGGCATCGATTGCCATCGGCCAGTTCCTTTTCTTCTCCCGAGAGGAATACTGGCGTATCGGCGGACACGAGGTTGTTAAAGCCAGGATACTCGATGATATCTGGATGGGTATCGAAGTCGCCCGTGCCGGAGGACGCCATGTGGCCGTGGACCTGTCCTCGGTGGTCTTTTGCGATATGTATCCCACGGCTCTGGCAATGTGGCACGGACTGGTAAGGTGCATCTATTCGGTCGTTGCCATCACTCCCCTTTTGTTATTCGTGCTAATATTTTTCGCCACATTTGTTTATATCGCGCCTTTTTACTGGCTCTGGAATGGATTCTTCATGTCGCCCACGCCCCTTATCTGGCGTGCGACGGTTATTTCCCAGGTCGTGTTGATACTCCTCATCCGCTGGCTCATCGATGCACGTTTCAAAGCCCCCACGTTATCTGTCTGGCTACATCCCCTGGGTATCAGCTATATCTTGATTATCGTGCTTTATGCTGCCTGGCGATGGTGGATTGGCGCCGGTGTCAGCTGGAAAGAGCGTGAATATACCGAAGAAGAGACAGTGATAAAGTAGGTTTTCTTCTCTCCTGCCCATTTTTAGTATCTGTTCCCGACTGCTTTCTCTGTTATTCCCGCCTTTTTCTCTTTCATTCCCGCGAAAGCGGAAATCCGGTCCCCCCATATATCTGATACCGCTCGGCTTACCCACCGATTTTTCACGCAGGCGGAGCCGCCCGGTAACATCGTACCCCCATAATTCCAACCAATTTCTAACTGTCAACCCACCATAATCTAATCAAGCGCATATTAAAATTTTTTTATAGTAAATATTCTTGGCTAATCACCTTTAACCCGCTTTAATTAAAACAGAAATTACTATATTATTAAGATATATACCATCCTGAACGGACTTTGTTGAGAAGAGAAGAGGAGAGAATAAGTATATATGAACGTGCAGAAAAAGGCGGAAAGCAACGTACTTACATCCAGCCATACTTTACAGGTGCAAGCTGGTGATATCTGTTGTATGCTCAGGTGCGATGATGAAGAAACGATGGCAAGATTGAGAGAGATATATGGTAATTTTCTCACCGACCAGTACGCCGATATTGTCCTCGAACTGAAAACGATTAACAAGGTAAGCATAAATATGTTTGAGGAACTCTTGCCCAAGATGAAGGTTTCCCACGAAGCAACCAAGGATGGTGACCTCTTCGAAACTCCTGACCTCACGGCGAATGGAGCCTGTGATCTTAATACTGGCAAAGTAACCCTGAATGTGGAAAAGCATTTTCTTGATTCGGATGCCGGACGTGGCTATGTTAACCACGGGCTCTGTCTTGTTTACCATACCGCCTGCAAGCTGAAGCACAACGGGCATCCCCCCGCTCTTATCGTCCACTCGTGTGCTGTTATTCGCAATAATCGGGTCTTCTTATTCGCCGGTCCTTCCGGAATAGGCAAGACCACCGTCGCACGGATGTGCGGTGATAAGTATGGCCAGGTTCTTAATGATGAAGGGGTGTTGCTTTCCAGACCGGGTCAGGATAATAATACCCTGATGGTAAAAGGCATTCCCATCATCGGCGAACTACCTTACCGACTCAACACTACCGTTCCGCTGGGCGCTATTTTCTTGCTCAAGCAGGCAGAAAAAACCTCGGCGCGCCGCCTCAGCCAGATGGAGGCTTACACTCGCTTTATGCGCCAGGTTGCCCGTCCTATTTATATGGCGAAACAGGAGAGACGGGAAGTTTATGCGTTAATCGCCGAATTCAGCGAAGAGGTATCCAGAACCACACCCTTTTTTGAACTGGAGTTCACGCTTGATCAAGAGTCGTTGTGGGAAGTAGTCGGAGAAGTTGAAAAATCTCTTGATAAGGAAGGAAGAAATAATGAGAAAACGGATATCCAGGATTGATGGTATCATCTGGCGTAAAGTTGGTGAAGAAGTAGCCATAATCGTGCTGGAAGATACCAGCAATTCCTTGCATATTCTGAACAAGACGGCTGCCCACATATGGGAAATGTGCGATGGCGAACATGATGCTGATGATATCGCCGCTAGCATCAACGAGCGTTTTGACGTTACTCTGGAAAAAGCTAAAGCTGATGTAGACGCCACTATCGACAAGCTGGAAAAAATGAAAGTTATTGAATATGATTAGGGGGGAACCTAATAATAGATTGAGCAGTTGAATCTGATTGTGGCATAGCAGATTCTTTCTCGATTCAAACAGTTGCTTCGAATCATGTGCTGGGCTACGGTATCTCGGGTCGACGGGCTTTCTGTTTGAGATGCCTTTCAGATTTGTTGGTGGCCTATTCTGGCTCACACGGAGGTGATACCATGAAAAAAGAAACTTACGTTGAACCCGAAATCAAGTCCCGTCCGCTGGAAGCGGAAGCAATGGGTACCAATCTCAGCGGCGCCGGAGACGGCGACACTCCTTACACGAATCAAAGATAAATCCAATCGTGTGATTACAGAGTTGCCGGGGTTCCTGGGAAATTACTAGCCCCGGTAGCGGTAGTCCAAATAGCCGAGGTTACCAGTACCGTAGCCCAGCACATAACTCGAGGAAAAGCACTCTTTCTCCGCTGTAGATTCGTGGAAGGCAGGATAACTTATTGAATATTGCCCTGATCGATGTCAATACCGCCAGAGTCCTTGGCGGCGGATTTTCTGCACAGGGTTCCCGACTTATCTCGGCTTTACTAAAACGGGCTGGCCACTCGGTGAAGCTCGTGTTTTTAACCAAGTACAACCCTTTTACCTACAGCCGCGCTGAAATCGAGCAGTTGCATGAGATATTAAAAGACATCGACCTGGTTATGGTCGCCGTTTTCAGTACCTGTGCCCGCCTGGCTGTACAGGTTACGGATTTCGTGCATAAAAAGTACCCGGGGATGAAGGTAATCTGGGGAGGCCCTCACTGTATCGCGGCTCCCGAGTTCAGTCTTCGTTATGCTGACGGTGTCTGTTTCTCCGAGGGTGATGAGTGTGTCGTGGATTTTGTTAACAAACTGGAGACCGGCAACCAGGATTACCTGAAGACACCCAACATGGCTTTCAATGTTAATGGTTCTCCGGTAATCAATAAGGCCCTTCCGCCTTTTGAGGACCTGGACAGCCTTCCCTTTACCGACTACACCCTTGAGGATAAGTTTGTCCTGAATGAAAGTCTGTCCCCGCTTACTAAAGAGAAAGCGGCGGACTATTATAACACATATGCATTCGCCGGACAGAGTCTATTCATGTTAACTTCACGCGGCTGTCCGCACCAGTGTTCGTACTGCAACAACTGCCGCTATGTATCCATATTCGATAAAAACCACGTCCGTTTCCACAGCGTCTCACGTTTTATGGACGAACTGGAAGCCTATATGAACTACTATGGCTTTTTCGGCGGAGTGGGCTTTTCCGATGATGACTTCTTTCTCCGACCTGTAGACCAGCTGGAGGAATTTGCTGAAAGGTATAAGAAAAATGTCGGTATTCCCTTTGGAGTGGCCGTCAGCCCCAATACCTATCGCCGCGAGAAGATGGAAATTCTTCTCGATGCCGGCATGATAGCTATCGAGATGGGTGTCCAGTCGGCAAGTCAACGCGTGCTGGATGAGGTATACAACCGCAAGGTTAGCATCACCAAGACCAGGGAGGTTACCCATCAGATTGCGCGATACCAGGAAACCAACCGCCTCGCCTTTGTCCTCGACTTTATCATTGATAATCCGTACGAGAAGAGAAAAGATATTATCCAGACCTACCGGTATCTGGCAGGATTACCCCATAAAATACTGGCCAGGGTCTATAATCTGGTTTTCTTCCCCGGAACGCCAATTTATGACCGGGCTGTTAAAGATGGCGTCATCGCGCCCTATGACGTGATGAAGTTCAGGTCACTCGATGACTGTTATCGTGGTAATATATTATACCAGGCTAACTATGAGACTCTCCTGGTCTTCCTCGCTATGCGATACCGGCATCGTATCCCGCGCTGGTTCACAAGCCTCCTGGGCAGTTATCCGGTGAGAATTATCGCGTCTCTGGTTCCGAAATTTATCATCAGGCGACTGCTCCTCAAGTTATTGAAATTTCATCGAAATATTGATGGAAAAATTAAGCTCAGTTCCAGGTCCATAAAGCAGGGGAAGGACCTGAGTTCGCACTTCTTTTCTCGCGGACTCATTTATCAGATGCGGGGTAATAAAGCTAGGGCTATAGCGGACTTTCAGGAATGCATCAGACTCAATGAAAACCCCGAAGTGGTTGAAATGGCCAAGCGACTTGTTGAAGAAAACACCGCTGAATAACCGATGCGTGTATTTAGCGGCAATGTCCGTGGTTTAACGGAATCACCCCATCGAATAAAATACTACCTTACTGTCTTACCACAAGCCCTCTTTACTAATTCCCTCGAAAGCGGAAATCCGACAATTATTCCGCCTTTAATCACTCCACTCATATTGAGCCTGTAGAGAGTTGACCCCCAACTCCTCTAACACTTGAGTTATTTCTTCCCACTTCCACCTCTTTAAACGCTCATAGCATCCTATTTGACAAAAACATTAAAAAATATAAATATAATCATACTTACCCTGCACAGGAAGGATTAACTGTCATGTCTGTTGAAGAAAAGAACAAAGAAGTCGTCAGGCGGGTTACGGAAGAAGTATTTAACGGGAAAAACATGTCGGTACTTGATGAATTGGTTTCTCCCGACTATGTTTACCATGGCGCATTCGGCGATTTCCGGGGACGTGAAGGTTTAAAGGAAATTATTACAGCCTACCACCAGGCATTCCCTGATATCCATGCCACTATTGACCAGATATTGGCTGAAGGGGATACGGTAGCATACCGTTTAACGGTTCGCGGTACTTTTCAGGGTGAGATGATGGGTATTGCTCCCACTGGAAGACAGCTTAATATCACCGAAGGTGTTTTCATCCGCTTTGAAGATGGTAAGGAAGCTGAGACTTTTACATTCTCTGACGGTATTGTATTTTTTCAACAATTAGGGATACCTTTTCCTGAGCGGTGAAAGAAGAGATTGCCGGATGGGAGGTATTACTACTATTTGTTTAGCATATGCTCCCGGCACTGCTGGACGAAAGCCTCCAGGCGGATGTCGCGTCCCGGGTCCTTGGTGCCCTCCACCACCACGTTGATGACGGGCAGTCCGTAATCATGGCGGAACTGGTGCAGCAGCAGGCTGACGATGGTCCCCGGCATACACCCGAACGGTATGATGTTCACGATACCATCGAAGCCGTGCTCGGCGTACTCCACGACTCGCCCCATGCTCAGGATAGCCTCTCCCTCCACCGCTGGTGTCAGGTAGGTCTTGCCCCTATCAATGATAGCCTGTGTAGGCAGCTCCCGGGTGAACGACTCTATCGCGCTGTCGAACTCTTTCCTTAATGGCTCGGCGACTCTTTCCTGGACTATCTCCGTCAGCTTCTGCCTCGCCCAGTCGCGCCAGCCACCTTCCAGGTGAAGTCGGTTGCGTCGCTTGCGCTGGTGGTCGATGTAGTCCAGCCATTCCTCGATGGGCGGTACGCCGCACTGCGCTCCCAGCGACTCCAGTTTATCAACCAGGTAATCGTTGGCGAACTCGTTACTCCGCACGAATATCTCCCCGACGATGCCGATTCTCGGTTTGGGATTGCTTTCATCTATTTTCACTGACTCGAAAGCGTTCCTGACATCACGTGAGAACGCCCTTAGCTTATCGCTATCCTGCCCGACGCTTTTTATCAGCAGGTTTAAATATTCATTGTAAACGGCGTCGGTTTCGCCTTTATTGACCTCGTAGGGGCGTCTTTCCAGGACGATTTTCTGCATGGAATCAAGGATAGCCAGGGCCCTCCAGGCATGGAGGCGGAAGGTCCGTCCGAACGACGTCATATCACGGTGGTAACCCCCGGTCTGGTCGAAAACGAAGATGGGTACCTGCTGCAAGCCGAGTTCGTCGAGTATCATGCGGTGGAGCCGGTTATATTGCCCGAAGCGGCAGGGCCCGCTGGCAGCCGGCATGAAAAACGACGCATAATCGGTATCGAAATCCGGAGCCATGGTCTTCTTGACGATATCCCCGGTGGTGATGATACTCGGGTAGCACTCTTTTCCGGTGGTGTATTTCCGTCCTATTTCCAGCGTCAGGTCGTCCGACTTTGGCAACGGTTCGGCATCAACACCGCAATACCTCATGGCGGCTGAGAGTACGTAGCCGTGGTCAATCATATACGGTATATAAATACGGCGGCGGTTGGCATGATTCGAAGATATACTGACAGTCGGGATGGGTATGCTGGTACCGCGGGTGCTGGCGTTGCGTATCGTGTCGATAAAGGCTTCACAGCGGGTAATAATACCGGCGTCGGCAGAATGCTCGTCAATTTCTATTGTCAGGAAAGGCTTCCCTTCGGTCTCGTTCTGGAAGAACTTGAGCATGTATGAGTCGGGACCGCAGGCGAAATTCGTTACGTATAACCCGAACAATCGCGGGTCCTGGGCGATTATCCTGCCCGCACAGAGTATCTTCTGTCCCGCTTTCCAGTACATGTTAGGGTGAGACATACTGAGCTCACGGGCAACTGATTTCAGCGGCAGAAAGTCTATCGGTATCGCCAGGATATTGAGGTCACGCAGTTTTTCCGGTATATTCAGAGTCATCGCTTCGTCATAGGTGTTGTAGGCTCTCCCGATAATCACGATGGCTTTATCTTCGGGCTTGAGCTGGGACAGGATTTCTTCACCTCGCCGCCGCTGCCAGTCGTTAAAAGCGTCGAAAGCGGCGAACCCGGCATCGATAGCCTTATCTATCACGGCCCGCGAGGCAATACCGGCTTCCTGCGCCGTCTGTCGCAGGATTTTTCGCGACCATTCTCGCCCCCGGTCGGGGTGTATCACCGGTTTCAGTACCTTTATCTTTTTTCCCGATGGCGGGGACAGGGCTTCCTTGATTCTCGCCGAGCTGAGCAGGACGAAAGGCAGACTCTGGGTAAGCGGGCAGTTCCAGGACTTCTTGAAATCGTCGGACAATTTTTCCATGGTACACTGCACCGGCAGGAAGATGAAATCTGGTTCTTTCTCCAGAAGATTAAGTAAATGCCCGTGGGCTATTTTTATCGGCAGGCAGGGCTCTTCGACGATGTTTTCCACGCCCTGCCGGATGATGTGGCGGTTGGTGGGGTCGGATATCACTACCTGGAAGCTGAGTTCGGTGAAAAAGGCTTTCCACAGCGGGAACAACTCATGGAAAAAGAGGACGCGGGGAATACCTATTATTTTACCGTTAGGTTTATCCGGGTTATCTTTGGAATAGGTATTCATCATGGCTTCGGCGCGCTCCTGGAAAAGCCTGGGTATTGACGAAGAATTACGCTTTTCTTTCTGCTCGGCACTGTCCCATTGCCCGCAGCGCGAGCCGTAAAACAGCGGTTTCTCATCCTCGAAGACGACCTTGTGTATCTCGCAGCGGTTGGAGCAGCTCTGGCACTCGAAGGATGAAAGCTCGTACTTCCTGTTGACCAGGTAAAAGCCTCGAAACCTTGTTGGTCGGGGGTTTTGCTCCATCTCTTCTCTGGCCAGCATGGCGACGCCGATAGCACCGAGGACATCATGCTGCGGCGGTACCGTTACTTTCTTACCCAGTACGCTCTCGAAGGCGGCTTTGACCGCCCGGTTGAAAGCGGTACCTCCCTGGAAGAGGATATGATTCCCTATCTGGCGTTCCTCAACAACCTTGGTGAGGTAATTTTTCACCACGGAATATGCCAGCCCCGCTACCAGGTCTTTCTTGGCGGCGCCCCGCTGTTTACAGAAGTTCAGTTGCGACTCCATGAAAACGGTACAGCGTTCACCGAGGTCCAGAGGTTTTTTGGAGGCTAGGCCGAGGTTGCCGAATTCCTCCTTGATGTTGATACCGAGCTTTTCGGCCTGTTCCTCGAGGAAAGAGCCCGTGCCCGCCGCACACACTTTATTCATGGTAAAGTCCACGATGGTTCCGTTCTGTAAGCTCATGTACTTGGCGTCCTGTCCACCGATTTCGAAGATGGTATCGGCTTCCGGGCACAGGAAAGCGGCCGCCTGAACGTGGCTGGTTATTTCATTGCGGATAACATCGGCGCCAAAGAACTCACCAGTCATGTATCGTCCCGAACCAGTAGAACCCGTTCCCTTGATGATGACCCTGCCTTCGAGTTCCTCGCCGACCTCTTTCAGTCCCTGTTTCACCGCCTCGATCGGCTGGCTGGCGGTCATTAAATAACGCCTGGCGAGGACGTTGTTCTCTTTATCTATAACCACGACATTAGTACTGATAGAACCGATATCCACACCTATGTAAGCTTCGACGACCCGACCCGGCTGGAGTTTTACCGTATCGGTCGTTATTTCATAGTTATCACCGACCAGCGGTGGCAGGGTGGTGAACTTATATTCACGACCGGATATATATTCACGTATCCGCTGGAGGGTATCTTCAGGCAGGGGGCTATCGCTGCTGGACAGAGCGGCTCCGGCAGCACCGATGACGGCGAAATGTTCCGGGATAATCAGGGCGGAATCTTCTATATCCAGGACTTCCTTGATAGCACGGATAATGCCCTTGTTAGCGGCCACTCCTCCCTGGAACGATACCGGTCTGGCAAGGTCCCGGCCACGAATGACCTGACCCTTGAAATTCCTTATCATGGCAAAGCAAAGACCCGCCACGATGTCGTGGACGGGAGTACCCACCTGCTGCAGATGTATCATGTCGCTCTTGGCGAAAACGCTGCAGCGCCCGGCAACACGGGGAGGGTGTTCCGACCGTAAAGTGACTTCACCGAACTGCTCGATGGGGATACCAATGCGGGATGCCTGCTGGTCGAGGAAAGAGCCGGTACCAGCAGCACACACGCCATTGATGGCAAAATCAGCGACCTTGGAAGTACCGTCGGCTTCCTTTTCAAGCATTATCAGCTTGGAATCTTCACCGCCTATCTCGAGGATGGTCTGTACCTCGGGGTGATACCGGGTAACACCGGCAGCCTGCGATGTGATTTCATTAACGAAAGGTATAC
>DUFB01000006.1 GCA_011192005.1 Dehalococcoidia bacterium | reverse complement strand
GACCTGAACCATCAGCAGAGGCGTAATATAACCGTCTCCGACCTTTTGGCGGCCTTTGAAAAGGCTGCCGGCGAACAACTTACCGATGACAGTCTTCTACTCAGTCCCACCGAGACTCCGGATGAACCTGAGACTTGAAATCTGGGAACTTCTTCTTCCTAACATGAACATTTAATCCCATTTGGTGACCTTACATGGCTAAAATTATTTATAAATTCACGGAAAACGAAGAGGAATTATGGGGTGCCAACGAGGTTAGAAGGCAGGTATTCATCATCGAGCAGGGAATAGCCGAGGAACTCGTCTTTGAAAAATCCGGAGACGGCGATGAAATCAATATTGTCGTGAAGGACCAGAATTCGATAATCGGTACTGCCAGAGTAGTCTTTCCGGCTGATAATACAGCAAAGATAGAAAGAATGGCTGTCCTCAAGAACTATAGGAAAAAGGGGCTGGGGAAAGGGATTATCCTTTTTTTAAATGAGGAATTCAAACGAAGGAATGTAGCACATATCATACTTCACGCACAATACCAGGCAATTGACTTCTATAAAGCGTGTGGCTTCCACGAATCCGGACCGCCGTTTCAAGAAGCGGGTATCAAGCATGTTAAGATGGAGATGCAGTATTAAATCTTATTCTTAAGGATAACTATGAATAAAGACCGTATTCGGGAAATAGAAGAGAAAATCGCCGACCTGAAGGCGAGATGGCCTCCCCACTCCGTACCGCTATCGATGTGGCAGCAGCTGGAAGAACTGGAAGAAGAACTTGAACGAGCTAAAAGGAATCAGATGAATAATAGGTGAACAAGTGGCAGCGGCCGGGATTGAGCCAGCGACCAAGGACTAATACTGGTACTGTTAAAGCTTTCAAGAATCTACTACAGTCTAAACATCGAATATTAAGCCTCCAATTAACTGATAAAGTCGGCTTCAAACCAGAAATGAGGGTATTTTGTAAATGTTTCTACTAAATAAACCGAAAGTGGAAGTTAGTGTAGATGTGGATGGAGATTCATATTACCTTGGCGATACCATTAAAACAAGAATACATATGTTATCACAAGATAAATTAAAAGTTAGGGCTGGCAGTATGGAGCTCGCATGTACCGAGGAGTATTGGAAAATGGTATCGGATGGTAAAACAACACGGGCACAGAAATATAAACGCAAGCTGTTCCGACTGAAGGAGAGCTTCCTTACCAGCACCGAGTTTTCATCCGGGATGGCATTAAATGAGCGAAAAAGCCTTATACTACCGGTTGATATTCCTCCCACGATAGTAGGCAAATCGGCAAACATCAGCTGGCAACTAGATGTAAAGCTGGACATACCCAAGATGAGAGATATTCATAAAAAGAAAACCTTAACAGTCCTGCCGATAGCAAACGCCATACCTATAGGAATGGAAAATGATATTGTTGTTTCAAATAGGATTTTGAAACCTTCACGTGATGGTGACATAACCCTTACTCTGGACTCGAGTCAATGTACTGCGGGTGTAACATTATGTGGTACTTTAGAAACGATGATAAAAAAAGACATCAGTGTTGAAGGAGTAAGAGTGGAACTAGAGGTTAAAGAAAAAGCTGGAGTCAAATCCTCCAAGACGATCATAGATAAGGTACAGCTCGAGGAAAAGACCCATTTTGCAGTGGGGAGTTATAAACGATGGAAGTTTTCACTGAAAATCCCTGAGGGTACGTTACCAAGTTACAAAATCAGTGATACCTCGGTTCAATGGCGTGTTAAGGGGATAATTAACAAACGCCTGAAAAAAGACTTACAAGTAGAATTACCTATCAGTGTTTATTAATAAGCATAAAAAGTGGCGGCGGTCGGGATTGAGCCAGTTAGAATAGACTTAAACTAACATTTAATTTCACAGGTAATATTCCAGGAATTCATTTTGGCAAGGATTGCCGAGGGCTATATGGGCTTTTCCTTCCTTCGGACAACTGATAAGACTGACAAGTGTTTTCATCATTCTTCCGAATGGTAACGGATTCTCCGGATCAGGATGTCTGCAGATCGAATTCGGATCATTATGGTGATCCTGCAGTAGCAATTTCATCAAACCCACAGACATACTTCCATGGTGATTCTTTATAAGCTGGAACAATCTCTGGCGGCGAATATAGGAATCAGGCCAGTATTCGGGAGCCAGATCATCACTTTTTAATCGGCTTGAACTAAAATGATTGGCATGAACGAAAATTCCTTCCTCGGCATAATGGACATCGATGTCATCCGATGTCACTTCCAAGTCCACGATATCTCCCTTATCATTTGTTAATAGAAAATTCTTGGCTGATCTTCTCCCCGCCGAAGTTATTATGCTAATCGCCTGATTAACGGTTTCACTGGTTAACACTTTTCCCAGGATTATGTGAGCGGGTACGCCACCATCCGGCGCTAGAGAATCCTTATTCCTGAGTAAATTGAGATTTAGGGAAATGCCAGCCGAGTTAAATCCGATGAGGCCCAGGGAACCAGCGAAAGCTATTGCCAGAATATCCGGGCCATGTTCCGGCCTCATTTTTAGAAGAACCATGCTATCTTCCCACATGGAAAGGTAATCAAAATTCTGTCCGGCAATAGTCTCACCATTATCAGTTGCCTCACAAGTGAGTGCGAACGAGGTACATCCCATAATAGAGGGGACAGCTATTTCATAAGTAATATTGAGGAAAAATATATCCTGAAAATCCAGGTGCGCTCCAGCAGCCATTCCTTTCATCTCATCTACAATCTCAGGCGCGTATGCTTCCGCGGCGGGGAGATACATCGGGATATATCTTTCGGCTAACCCTCTTACCGTGTCCCGTCCACCGAAAACCTGGCAGGTGATATCAATTATTGTTCGTATCTCCGGGCATGCTTTGCCGTATTGAAATCCCATTTCATAAGGCGTACCACTGACCTCAACAACCTTTATCTTTCGTTTGCCTTTATCACCAGACATCTATATCTCCTTCATATTCCGTTTCTATATATTATCATCTTCCGGGGAATTGAGTAATAAGAGCTGTCTAATAAAAGATTAATATGAAGACAGATCATCCGTTTGAAGGTGTGTGTGGAAAGTTGGTGGCAGCGGCTGGGATTGAACCAGCGACCAAGGGCTTATGAGTCCCCTGCTCTACCGCTGAGCTACGCTGCCAGCAAAGAAAATATATCACTATTCCAGCGAGAGTGTCAACGACGTCTGATAACATGGAGACTAACAGCCTTAAAGGTGGCATAAACCTTAATCCCTTTTTCCAGGCCCATTTCTTCAGCTGACCTTTTGGTTACCAGAGCTACCAGAGGAAATCCGCAATCTATTTCAACGCGGCAAAGCGGTCCGCTGGATACCGCCCAAGTTATCGTACCCGGCAGGCAGTTCCGGGCACTGCTGGAAAGCCTAGATAGGGCTATGGTAACGTTTTCAGGTCTTATGCCGACCGATACTTCCTCACCGACATTACAATCGGTAACAGCCTCTATCATGGTACCATTAACATCAATGAGCGCCATCTCTCCCTCGCAGGATGCGATGACACCTTCGAGAAGGTTCTCCATTCCAACAAACTCGGCAATATCCCGGTTTCCGGGGCGGGTAAAAATTTCACCGGGCGTCCCGGTCTGAACGAGTTCGCCGTCGGCAAGCACGCCAATACGTTCAGCCAGTCTCTGTCCCTGGGCCATATCGTGAGTCGCCATAATGACTGTAACGGCATTTTGCCTGATAATACCGGTTAAAGTTTCTTCAATCTTAATCGCTGATACGGGGTCAAGATTAGCTGTAGGTTCGTCAAGTAGCAATAATTCGGGGTTAGTCGCCACCGCTCTGGCAACGGCAATCCTCTGCATTTCACCCCCGGATAAAGTTCGGGCGTTCCGCTTACAGTAATCTGTCATACCAACCATCTCCAGCATATCGTTTACCCGGGTGGTTATCTGGTGTCTATCAATCCCACGCCACTTCAGACCGCAGGCGATATTATCATAGACACTCGAATTGAAAACAACCGGCTTTTGCAGCACAAATGCCATCCGGCGCCGCGATTCCAGCCTGAATTTATCCGAAGATGCGGTATCAGTCCCATTAAAAAGCAATTCTCCCCCGTCGGGCCTATCCAGCAGATTGATAATCCTGAGTAGTGTCGTCTTGCCGGCACCGGTAGGCCCGATAAGGGCCAAAACCTCACCCCGGCTAACCCGGAGACTGATACGCTTCAGGATATCCCTTCCCTCCCGGGTCTTGTAGATATCTCTCAATTCTATGAGAGGTACTGTCATTTCTGCTGTATCCTATTCATTATTATATTAACCACGAGAGAGATAAAAATAAGAATCATACCCAGGGCCAGAGCTAACTCGATATCTCCTTTGGAAGACTCCAGAGAGATAGCTGTGGTAATAACACGGGTTACGCCCCGGATATTGCCGCCGACCATCAGTGATATTCCTACTTCGGAGATCGCCCGACCGAATCCCATGATGACCGCCGCCATGACACCGAACCTAGCCTCTTTGATAACGAGTACCGCTACCTGCCAGCCACTGGCACCCATAGAACGGGCAGTATCCAGTATCGTCTGATCTACTCCTCTAAACGCTGAAATAACCAGCCCGAGAAGTATAGGTGTTATCAGCAAGACCTGCCCTACAACAATGGCGGCAGGAGAAAAAAGCAAACCGAGGCCCCCCAGCGGACCGACATTGGAAAGCATAACAAAAACGAAAAGCCCGACGACCACCGTGGGAATGCTATAAAAGGTTTGAATCAGACTTACCAGAAATCTCTTGCCCCAGAATTGATTGAAGTGAATAAGACCGGCCAGAGGAATGCATATTACAGAGCCTATAACGATAGACGTCAGCCCGATACTCAATGACCTGCCGGCTATCTGCATCACTTCAGGGTCGAAAGTATATATAAGTTCAAGGGCTTTCAGGAAGCCATCCCATAACTCACCCAAAAAATAAAACTCCCTTACATACTTTCCTCTCCCCCCGGTGGGTGACGGGGGGAGAGGATATGCCAAGATATAGTCATGGCACTGGAATTTCGTTTAGTTAACGAACGTTCAAGTATATTACATGATCTGTTATTATTCTATTTTAATACATTACGGCTTATAATCCGGCACCGGTTCGGTATAAGCCTCGACCGGAGGACAGCCCGGTATATCACAGCCGGCAATCGGGAAGAAGAGAGAGCGTCCGTATTCGGCTTTACCATATGCCTCGATTATCTCCTGGACCTCGTCAGAGATGAGCCAGTTGATGAACTGATTGGCGATATCTATCTTGGCACCGGAATGCATCTCCGGGTTAATGGCTATCGCCGCATAGACGTTAAGGAATATCGGGTCTTTTTCTACCAGCGATACAATATCCAGTCCGCTCTTGAGGTTATACGCCAGGAAAGTAGATATATCCGCCAGGACGTAGGCTCCCATTTCATTGGCCATCAGCAGTGTCGGCCCCATTCCCTTCCCCGCTTCCACATACCAGTCACCCGAATTGCGTATTTCTTCGTAGTCATAACCGGCTTCACCCCAGATAAGCTTTTCCTTGGCATGAGTACCCGATTCGTCACCCCTTGAGACGAACTTCACATTGCCTTTCATTCCCTCCTCGTACAGCTTCTTAAAGGAATCGGCAGCTGATAAACCGGTTATTCCTGCCGGGTCATTTTCCGGACCGGCAATAAGGAAGAAATTATAGGCGAAATTCCGGCGGTTGATACCGTAACCATCAGCCAGAAAAACATCTTCTCTGGCTTTGTCATGAACAATAATAGCATCAACATCACCCCTGCGACCATATTCCAGGGCGATGCCGGTACCGGCATAGACTATGTCCATTTCTACATTAGCTAATTCTTCGAAAATCGGTTCCAGATGATACCAGAGACCGGTATCGTAGAGACTTGTGGTTGTGGCAATCTTAAATCGTACCATGGGATCGTGCAACGGGAAATCAGTCCCGTCTCCCGCCGGTGATGTTGTGGTTTCTTTCTCGCCGCAGCCAACCGAGGGTAAAAACATACTTGCCAACAATATGCCGATAAGCAACGCGAACAAAACGTTCTTTCTGTTCATCCATTTGAAAGACATAGGTTCTCCTTATTATGTACTAGTAATTTTTGAATCATAAAATATGGTTAATTAAAAAAGAAATTTTGGCGGAGCGCGGGCTATCAGCAGATAGCTGCAGAAGAAACAATGATATTCGGGAATGTGTCGCCTGGGATAATTTACGCGTCGAGTCATTATAACTCTCCTTTCCATACAGGAAGGCATTGCCGTTTCCAGCGATACCCTACCGGCCTGTCTCCATAAGCTTGCGCTCTTAGGGGATAAGGCTCGGAGAGATATCCAGTTACCGCCAGCAATTATAACATACTGTCGTTATATATGCAATATCATAACGACAATATTTTGTCTATACTCAATTTTCCCGTTTTGACGACTTTATCAAGCTTCTGCTAGAATTGAGAAGTACATTTACTTTTGTGAATATTTTCTTAAAAAGATCCCGGAGCGCAAAAAAAACCCATGATAAAAAAAGTCGGAGTAATCGGTTGCGGGCAGATGGGCAGCGGTATCGCCCAGGTCTGTGCCCAGGCGGGATATCAGGTAGTAGTCTCCGAAGTTAATGACGAGTTTCTCGATAAAGGACTGTCCTCAATTGATACGTATTTAGCCAGGAGCGTGCAGAAAGAGAGGATTACACAACAGGATAAAGATGCTATTATCGGCCGTATCAAAGGCACGACCAGTATGAATGATTTTGGCGATTGTGATATAGTCCTCGAAGCAGCCGTTGAGGATATGAAGCTGAAAAAGGACATTTTTCACGAGATTGATGGAATATGTCCGCAACATGCCATCCTAGCAACCAACACCTCCTGCCTTTCCGTTACCGAGATTGCCGCTGTCACAAAGCGACCGGATAAAATACTCGGGCTGCATTTCTTCAATCCGGTGCCGGTAATGAGACTGCTGGAACTTATCAAGACCGCTAGCACTAGCGAGGAAACCGTAAAGATAAGTAAGGAATTCGGCGAGTCCCTGGACAAGTCGGTGGTTACTGTTCAGGATTCTCCCGGTTTTATCGTCAATCGATTAATGACACCGCAGATTCTCAACGCTATCAAAATGCTCGAATCCGGCATAGCCACCAAGGAAGATATCGACACCGGTATGACCCAGGGATTAAACTACCCGATGGGCCCGCTGGCTCTGGCCGACCTTATCGGACTGGACACGCTTTTATATATCGCCAACGGCATCCATGAACAACTCAAAGAGAGTCAATATATAGCTCCGCCACTCCTAAAGAAAATGGTCTCAGAGGGTCAGTTGGGGAGGAAAACGGGAAAGGGATTTTACGAATATAACTAAAACGGGGAATAGTACTCGTTTATTGATATAAACTACATCCTGAGAGAGAACGGGGGTGAATATGAATTTAGAAGGAAAAGTTGCCATGGTAACCGGAGGTTCTGGAGGACTGGGAAGCGTGCATTGCCTCTCGCTGGCAAGAGCGGGATGTAATGTGGCGGTTATCGCCCACTGCCACCTGGAAAGAGCAGAAATGATAGCCGAAGAAATCAGGGCTATGGGAAGAAAGGCGGTGGCGATTGCGATGGATGTAGCCAACAGTGAGGAAGTAGAAGCTGCGGTTAAGAAAATAGAACGAGTCCTAGGGCCGATTGACATCCTCGTGAACAATGCCGCCTACGGTATCGTACGTGCGGTTACCATCGCCAAGATGAAAATCCAGGACTGGGTAAAGGATATAGGCGTTAACCTGACGGGCCCATTCAATACCATCAAGTGCTGCCTGCCGGGGATGCTGGAACGGGGATGGGGAAGGATTATAAACATTTCCTCTATCGCCGGGACAATGGGCGGCGCCGGACAGTGCAGCTACGCAGCATCAAAGGCCGGGCTTATCGGCCTCACCAAGACGGCAGCCCTTGAGGGTGCCCGTAAAGGAGTGACCTGTAACGCGCTGGTCCTGGGAGTCTTCGGCGCCGGAGCTTGGAACGACATAGCCCCGGAATTCCAGGAACGCATTATTAAAAGGGTGGCCATGCGCCGTCCGGGTAACCCGCAGGAACTCAGTGAAACGGTTGTTTTCCTGGCTTCGGAGGAATCCAGTTATATCACCGGTGAGGCTATTGAAATCAGTGGCGGAGCTAATTTATTTACTTTCTAAATACCGGGTGGTGAAATTACTTCCAAAGGAGAATTATTCATGAGTGAAGCAGTGATTCTAAGCGGTGTGAGGACAGCAATAGGTAATTATGGCGGTGCATTACAGGATACGCCCGCAGTGCAGCTGGGCGCCATCGTTATCAAGGATGCACTAAAAAGGGCTAATATCAAACCCGGAGGCGATGCTAGCTACGCTCCGGATTCGTTAAAGGATGCGGGGGTAATCGAGCTGGAGCAGAAATACGCTGACTGGGACAGCTCTTTGCAGGAAGTTGATATAGATGAAGTAATCATGGGGAACGTTATCCAAGGGGGACAGGGACAGAATCCGGCACGACAGGCATCAATCTATGCCGGTGTCCCTAAGGAGGTAAATGCCTACACGGTGAATAAAGTGTGCGCCTCCGGTATGAAGGCGGTCGCCCTTGCCGCACAATCCATCAAAGCCGGAGACGCCCAGGTTGTCGTGGCGGGAGGGATGGAAAACATGAGTGCCGTCCCCTACTACGCCCCCAAAATGCGCTGGGGTGCCAGGATGTTCAATACCGAGTTCATCGACGGTATGGTGCACGACGGCCTCTGGGAGGGTTTTTATAACTATCATATGGGCGTGACCTCGGAGAATATCGCCGAGAAATACGGAATCACCAGAGAAGAGCAGGACGCCTTCGCACTGGAGAGTAATAATAGAGCCCTGGCAGCTACCAAGAACGGCATATTTAAAGAAGAAATCGTGCCGGTTGAGGTCAGGGTGAAGCGAGAGACCAGAGCGTTCGATACGGATGAGCACCCACGCGAGACATCGATGGAACTGCTGGGCAAGCTGCCAACCGTCTTCAAAGCCGATGGCGCGGTCACGGCAGGCAATGCATCGGCGATTACCGATGCAGCCGCGGCTCTGGTAGTCATGTCCTCCGATAAGGCTAAAGAACTGGGACTCAAGCCGATGGCTACCATCAAGGCTTATGCCGCTGGCGGCGTCGACCCGGCTTACATGGGCCTCGGCGTGGTCCCGGCGACGAAGAAAGTCCTCAAGACGGCCGGTCTTACCCTGAAGGACATCGACTACATAGAGCTCAACGAAGCCTTCGCTTCGCAGTCGCTGGGCTGCATCCGGGAACTCGACTTCGACATGAGTAAGACAAACCTCCACGGCGGCGGTATCTCACTGGGGCATCCCATCGGCTGCACCGGCGCCAGGATTATCGTCACGCTTGCTTACGAGATGAAACGACGCGACCTTCAATACGGCCTGGCAACGCTTTGCATCGGTGGCGGGCAGGGCATGGCGATTATCATCGAGCGAAAATAAAGGACAGCAAGAGTACTTTTAAGGAATCAAATCGAGGCTGGAAAGAGATTAACCAGTCTCGATTTGTTTTTTTATGTGTGCAGTTGTTAAGCGTCTGATTTAGCTGCATGCCTCACGCCCTCACGGGGAAAAGAGATCAGCTCCTCCCCGTTATTCCCCAGATTATTTAAGAAACAAATGAATAAGAGAGGCTGAAAACGCTGCCCTTATTTACCATACCAATACCTGATCATGCACTGTTTGTCCAAGGCTTGTTAGGATATAATTGACATTAAGCGAGGCTTATAAATCTATTAGGGAGGTGGAAAATGCCTATCGTACACGTGGACTTCTGGGAGGGCGTTGGAGAGGAAAAGGTGAAAACGATGATACGGGGTATAACAGATGTCATGGTGGACCTGGGCGTCCCGGAACACGCCGTGGAGGTAATCGTTTACGAGATTCCTAAAACGCACTGGGGCGTGGGCGGCAAGCCAGCTTCAGAAGCACTGAAAGACGTATCGCCACCTAAATAACATCCAACTTCAACTACTTTTACTAAATGAAGGTTTCATTATGAGGACAATGGATTTGTACCAAAACCTCAGACATGAAACTCAGCAGAACCTTTTATCCGGTCTAACTTGACAATAAAACTGGTTAGTCATAGACTATATTGACTTATCTGGCACGGAGGATAATTCCTCATGAAGTGCCCGAATTGCCAGTTTTACAATCTAGCGGGTGCCAAGTTTGATATAGACTGCGGCCAACCTCTGCAAACAGAGACTGCACATACCCGTTATGGCGAAACCATGGCAGTCCGGCTGGCTGTTCATGCCAAGTATCCCCCCCAGAATGCCAGGTATCCCTCCCAGAATGCCAGAATTCCCGTCCTTCCCACCGTAAAAGAACTAATCATTAATGCAAACATATCTGCTCGCGCGAAGAATTATAAGGTTATCAAAGCATGGTGGGATACCGATAACCGAGCAGTAATGGAGCAGCCTGGTATCCCTTTTCCACACCAACATATTACAGATGGAGTATATCTATGAAACGCAATAGTACACATTAATCTCAAAAAGGAGGTAAAAAATGGCAGAGATTCAAAAGGAAATGAAGAAGCTACTTTTCGGAAGGGGTGCCAAATGGCATGCATCGGCGTCAATCGTTTTAATGTACCTGAGCATGGTGTGTGTGATAGTGGGAATCATCGGCGATGCTGCGGATAGAATCCCCGGTCTGACGCCGACAAACTGGTTCATACTTGCGGGTGTAATCTGGTTAATGGGTATGTCGGCATGGTTTACAGCCTATTTCACGGCAAAGGAAGGGTATGAAAAATAATATACATATCCTTATCTAGATAGATATAAAGGGGGTGATAACCGTGATGGAAATGTGGACAGAATCAAGATTTACCAGAAGCAATCGTGGCATGATGGGAGTCATGGGTAGTATTACGACCTGGCTCGGCGTAATATTTGCCCTAATCGGCATCATTGGTGATGCAAGTGATTCTGTTATCGGGCTTTATCCGACATCCTGGTTTCTACTGGCAATCGCCAGCCTGATATTCGGCTTGAGCTGCTGGCTCGGCTGGGCGGTTGGCATATATCTACACCATAAGGAAACGGAAACCAAAAAATAAGGCCATAACAACCTGCGCTCATACCCAATTCGCCATTGGGAAGGGTGATTATCAGGGAATAATACCGGTCAATGATTTACTCACCGACTGAAACGAATCCGCCCGTTAATATCACCGGGCGGTGAGGTTCAGCTGCGTTTCTCATACTCGGGGCACCAGGTGGCATTGGGGCGTTCCGGTCGGTGGCAGGCACTCCGCCAGTTCCACTTGCAGGTATCGCAGAGCAGCACCTTCATTCCAAACCACTTCTTGATGCCGATTTTCAACCTGGTAAAAAATCCCGGGCCCTTTCTGGCACTCATCCTGTTGATAGTCTAACAGACAACATGACATCAGGCAATAAAAAGAGCAGGTATTCCTCTAGGAAGACAATTGTGCTAAAATACGATAGAGTTTATCACTCAGAGGTACAGGGTCATGGCGAGACTGATAAACAGACGCCGCAGAACGAAAGGAAGAGACAGAACGGAGGGTGCCGAGCTTCCGGAAGAGCCGCTGCACGTGGAGGAAATCACCTGGGGCGACCTCACCTGGGTGAATATACAGTCGCCGACGGAGCGTGATACGGAATACCTAGCGGAGAAATACGATTTTCACCCGCTGGCTCTCGACGACTGCCTGAGCCGCAAACAGCTGCCCAAACTCGATATTTATCCGGGGTATCTCTTCTTCGTATTCCACTTTCCCTTTTACGATAAGGAGACCCGGATAAGCAGCAAACGGCAGTGGTCAGCTTTCGTGGGAGAGAACTTGCTGGTGACGCTGCATACAGGTGAGCTTAAGACCCTAACAGCACTTTTTAAGGATTGCCAGGCCAACGAGGACGCCCGGGAAGAATACATGAACAGCGGCTCCGGCTTCCTGCTGTACAGTATCCTAGACCGGGCAATAGACTCCTATTTTCCCGTACTGGATAAACTCATGGAGCTGGCCGAGAACGTCGAAGATAGCGTCTTCGACGAGTACATCGAGGCGACCAAGGAGCTCAGCATTATCCGGCGTGACATCATCACCCAGCGCGCCGTGATGTTCCCGACGCGGGCTATCTTCATCGAGATGGAAAACAAGATAAAACGCTTCACCGACGTGGACGTGACGGCATACTATAACGACCTCATGGACCACATCAACAAGATATGCGAGACACTGGACGAGGTGCAGGAAATAATCGAGGTATACAAGGATGCCGACTACACGCTGGCTACGTACCGTCTGAACCGCGTAACACGGCTACTGACGATATTTTCAACGATTATTCTCCCCTTCCTGCTTGTCTCAAGTCTCTTCGGAATGAACGTGGTGCTGCCAGGAGGCATCGAGGCCGGCAACCCGGTTACTTTCGTTATCCTTCTGGTTATCATGCTGGTCATCGCCGGAGGCATGCTTATCTTCTTCCGTCACCGCCGCTGGATATAAGATATGAATATCTCGTACCGAATGGTGATAGTAGCCGCGGTCTTTATCACCTGCCTGATTACCGCCAATATCATCGCCGTCAAGGTTATCAGCCTGGGATTTTTTATCCTGCCGGCCGCAGCCTTCGTCTTTCCGGTCAGCTATATCTTCGGGGACATCCTCACCGAGGTCTACGGTTACCGCACGGCGAGAAGGGTAATCTGGCTAGGTTTCGGGTGCAACCTGATTTTCGTCTTCTTCGCCTGGATAGGGCAGTTATTACCGGCGGCCGATTTCTGGACGGCGCAGGAGTCTTACAAGACCATCCTGGGCTACACGCCACGACTACTGGCCGCATCATTATGCGGCTATCTGGTGGGGGAATTCGCCAACTCCTTCGTACTGGCCAGGATGAAGATCAAGACTAAAGGACGCTGGCTGTGGAGTCGGACCATCGGCTCGACCATCATCGGGGAAGGACTGGATACCATCATCTTCATAACGGCGGCTTATGCCGGTACGGGCTCTCCGATAGGGACGATGATATGGCACCACTGGCTGTTCAAGACGGGCATCGAGGTAATCGCCACGCCGGTAACCTATGCCATCGTCAACTGGCTGAAACGAGCCGAGGGAATCGATACGTACGACTACGAAACGAAATACAATCCGTTCGTTTTCTCGGGCTAGAGGTATTATTTATGGATATTACGATACTAGGCGCGCATAATACGGAATCGAAAGACACGGGACTGGTAACCCTGCTGATTGATGACATCCTGGCTATCGATGCCGGGGCACTCACCTCCAGACTGAGCTTTGCGGAACAGCTAAAGCTGAAAGCCATTCTGCTTACACACCAGCACTACGACCATATCAGGGACATCCCGGCCATCGGCATGAATTACTTCATACGGCAGAAAACCCTGGATATTTACGGCATTCCACCGGTATACGAATCACTTGCAGCCCATATGCTTCATGAAGATATTTACTCCAATTTCCTGGAGATACCGGCGGGTAAACCAACCATCAGGTTCAATTCCCTGGAACCGGGCCGGGAGGACATCATCCACGGTTATAATGTATTGCCCATCCCGGTAGACCACTCCAAACCAACCGTCGGTTTTTTTATTACCTCCGCCAACGGGAAAACGATGTTCTACACTTCCGATACCGGTCCGAGACTCTCTGATGTCTGGCGTTCCGTATCGCCGCAACTATTAATCATAGAAACCACCGCTCCCAGCGAATTTGAAGATGCTGCCATCGAGAAAAAACACCTGACGCCGTCGCTTCTGGAAAAAGAGCTGCAAAACTTCAACGATATTAAAGGGTACCTGCCGCCGACGGTCCTGGTGCACATGAATCCTTCGGAAGAGGAGATTATCCAAAAGGAAATAGCCAAAGTGGCAGCGAGGCTGGGCGCATCGATAAAACTCGGGTACGAAGGGATGCGACTGCAGATATAACGATACGGGGAGGTGGCGGTATCAGCGAGATAAAATTCATCATCGACCACAACGTGGGCAAGCTGGCTAGGTGGCTGAGGATGATGGGTTTCGATAGCCTGTTCTTCAGCGGCGAGAACGATACCGACATGGTGCGGCAGGCACTCACCGAGGGTAGGGTGATATTGACACGTGATACTGAAATTATGGAGAGGAGGGTCGTCAGGAACGGCAGGCTGAAGGCGATATTGATTAACAGCGAGGTACCGGAAATACAAATGCGCCAGGTACTCAGCGCCTTCGACCTCAAGCCGCATTTCAAGCCCTTCACTCTCTGCCTGGAATGCAACGAACCGCTGGTAGGAAAGACAACTGAGGAAGTGGAAAACAGAGTTCCGCCCTACGTTTTTAAGACGCAGACCCAGTACATGGAGTGCCCCGCCTGCCGGCGGATTTACTGGCGGGGGACGCACTGGGAGGCAATGATAAAAAAGCTCGAGGTGCTGGCGGACTACAGAGACGATTTTCACGAGGAGGTATTAAGATGAACGTTTACGAAGCCGCAACAAAACGCAGGTCGATAAGGAGATTCGAAGATAAACCCGTGCCCTACGAAGTCCTTCAAAAATGCGTGGACGCCGGGCGTCTGGCCCCTTCCGGGCGCAACCAGCAGGTATGCGAGTTCATCATCGTCAATGATGCAGAGCTGCTACCAGAAATGTTCGACACCATCGGGGGCTCGGTAAAGATGCCGCCGGAGAAGGGCGGGCCGCGCCCGGAAAACACTCCGAAAGGCTACTTCGTCATCGTGATTAACAGGCTGCTTGAGGAAGACCCCAACCGGCGCCGAATCACGCTGTACGACATCGGCATGGCGGCGGAGAACATCATCCTGACCGCCTTCGAGGAGGGACTCGGCTGCTGCCCGATAATGATGTTCAAAGAAGAAGCGATAAAAAGCGTGCTGGGAGTACCGGAAGACTATGATATAGGGCTGGTCATCGTGACGGGCTATCCCGAGGAGACATCGGTAGCCGAGGTGGCTACCGACTCCACCACAGGCTGGGTGGACGAAAACCTGGTGCGGCACGTGCCCAAGAGAAAGCTGGAGGATATCCTGCACCATAACGGGTTTTAATACCAGACCTATTGACCGTAGCTGAATATATTGCTACACTCATTGCATCGGGTAGAGGAATAATAAAGCATGAAAATACTGACCGCCGAACAGACGAGGCAGATGGACCAGGAGTGCATCAAAGCGGGCACGCCGGTGAGCGTGCTGATGGAGAATGCGGGTAAAGCCGTGGCCGAGGAGACTTTAAAAAGCCTGGGGGACATTAAAAAACATAACATTCTATGTTTGATTGGGGCGGGGAATAACGGCGGCGACGGCCT
>DUFB01000059.1 GCA_011192005.1 Dehalococcoidia bacterium | reverse complement strand
TCCCCGTCTTTGGCCCGGAAAGGCCCGAATGGCGGGGCTCCGTAGCTCCGTCCTGCCTTATACGGCATCTTTCCCTCGGTAAGGTATTCGGCAAAACCGCTGAACTGCAGGTACAGCGCTGCGTCCAGGTTGTTTACGGTCAGAGCCTGCCCTTCCCCGGTCCTCTCCCTGACTAACAGTGCCGTCATTACCGCGTAGGCTACCAGCATCCCACCGACGTGGTCGCAGGCGGGGAAGGGCAGCATTTGCGGTGCTCCGCCGGGGTATCCCAGCAGGCTGACAATGCCGGACATCGCCTGACTCCACATGTCTCCTCCGGCGCGGTGAGACGTCGGGCCGCTCTCTCCGTAGCCGGAGAAAGAGCAGTAAATTACTTTTGGATTGATTTTGACTATATACTCGTAGCCTATTCCCAGCCTTTCCGCCACCCCGGGACGGAAACTCTGTAAAATAACGTCGGCTTCCGCCGCCAGCTTCATGATTATCTCTTTACCCTTCTCCGTCCTGATGTCGATAGCTAAATCTTTCTTGCCGCGGTTAAACGCCATCCAGGACGCCGTATCGGGCATCTTTTCGACGACGCTGGTATCCAGTACGTCGTCCATGCCGGCGGGAAGGCCCAGTCGCTGGGCTTCTCCCTGCACCCTTTCTATCTTGATGACTTCCGCTCCCATGTCGGCCAGCATGGTCCCGCCGAAAGGAGCCGCCACGGCGATGCTGAAGTCGAGTACCTTAATACCTTCAAGAGGATAGACCATCACTCACCTCCTCCGGATTATTGTTTGCGCTTGTCTGGTCGGAGCGATATTACTTATCGAGTAGTTCGTAAAACTTGTTTCGCGCGTGAATGGCTTCCCTGACGCCCATATCCCGTCTGGCTTTGAAGAAGCTGAACTCGTCATCTTCGAAATGGATATTCGTCTGCATTGTGTGCATCATCCAGTGATTGGTAAAACCGGCGGTAATACCCAGGGCATCGCAGACGGCCTGCTTCGAGGCCTTGCCCATGGCGATACCGTCGCGCGGGAACTTGGCGAATCCTTCGGCGTAGCGGTTGACCTCTTCTTCCAGCTTGTCGACGGGTACCGCACGGTTGATAAGGCCGATGCGGGCGGCCTCTTTACCGTCAATCATCCTGCCTGTCATGCACAGGTCCATCGCGTTGGTCAGTCCGATGCGCAGTATCATCAGCGGGGTGATGGTTACGTTGGGTACACCCAGCCTGACCTCTATCTCGCCGAACTTGCAGTCCTCGGCGCCGACCAGGAAATCACAGGCGAGGTACATGTCCATGGAAGCCCCCAGCAGGTAGCCGTGTGCCTGGACGATGGTAATCTTGGGGAAGAACAGCAACTTCAGCATGCCGTCGTAAAAGACCTTCCGGTCGAACTTCAGTCGGTGTCTGATGGGTGTGCGGGCGGCTTTTTCGCCGTGCTTGGGCTCTTTCCAGCCGTAAACGAAGCCCACCTCATTCAGCGGGGCACCGGCGGCAAGGGCACGCCCCGCCCCCTTGATAATGAGGACTTTGATATCGTCAGCCTCCTCGACTACCGCCAGCGCTTTATTAAAATCCTTAACGCCGGTATTCATCGTCTCCGGGCTGTTCAGCGTGATACGCGCCACATACCCGCTTCTTTCATAAATAACATCATCGTATTCGCCGGCTTTTTTAAATTTCAGCATTTTTCACCTCCAGCGGTTGGACTGCTATTGCTTATTTCTATTCAAACACGCCTTTCTGCATCAGGTCGATAAACTCCTCGTCGGACATGCCGAGTATCTTTGTACAGACGTACTCCGTGTGTTCACCCAGCAGGGGACTCGGCGAGTATGGCTTAGACGGCGTTTTCGAAAGCTGGAAACTCTGCCCGAGGTGGGTGAACGTCCCCATCTCGCTGTGTTCCATGGGCCAGTAAATATTACGTTTTCTCAGTTGCGGGTCCTCCATCATGTCGGCCGTATTCTTGACCACTCCCGCCGCCACTCCCGCTTTCTGGAGTCGTTCCATCACTTCCTCGGGCGTGAGGTCAAGCGTCCAGTCGCTGACCAGTCTGTTCAAGTCTTCCTCGTTCTTTTTCCGGTCGGCCAGCGTGGTAAACCGCGGGTCTTCGACGTATTCCGGCCTGCCCATTTCGTGGCAGAGGCTGGCCCACTCATCGTCACCGGTTATGGCAATGGTACACCAGCGGTCGTCACCGCGGCAGGGGTAAACACCGTGAGGGGCGGCATCGGGCGAGGAATTTCCGATTCTTTCCGGTTCACGGCCGTTTACAGTATAGTCCAGAACGCCCGGAGCGATAAAGTAGATGGCATTCTCGAACTGCGAAAGATCCAGCAGCTGTCCCTTTCCCGTCCTTTTCCGGTAGTCCAGTGCCGCAATCAGGGCGGCGGTAGCAAAGCGCGGGCTGATGCAGTCGGTGTAGGCCGATACGCCCACCGGCAGCGGCTCTTTGCCCGGCCAGCCGATGTAGTTGGGCAGTCCCGCTATCGGAACCAGCACCATGCCGAAAGCCGGTAAATTGGAATAGGGTCCCCAGGAACCGTAACCGCTCTGCCGCAGCATGATGATGTCCGGCCTGATTTCCTTCAGTTCCTCGTAGCCCAGTCCCCACTTCTCGATGACTCCCGGTGTATAATTCTCCATGAAGACGTCACACTCGATGGCCAATCTTTTTGCTATCTCGCGGGATTCGGGGAGCTGCATGTTCAGTCCCAAGCTCAGGATGTTCGAGTTGTAATAGTTAAAGTAACCACCCTTGTTATAATTCGGTATATTGTCCTTATAAGGGGCGGAGACCCTCATCGTGCAGGGCCTTTTACTCGTCTCCACGCGGATAACCGTCGCCCCGTGGTCGGCGAAGAACTTCATCGTCAGTGGCCCCACCACCGCCCAGCAGAAAGCCAGTATCGTCAGACCTTTGAAAACGCCGTCACGCTCTGTAATATACAATTATATTTCCCCCTAGATAATCCCGTCCTGTTTTAATTTCTGGATATCCTGTTGAGACAGGCCTATCCCTTTATATATTTCATCGTTGTGCTCGCCGATTAGCGGTGCCCGGAAGCGTGTGGAACAATCCGCCTCTGTTGATTTGACGAATTCCCGCGGATAGGTGATACTCTCTCCCAGCTCCGGGTGCTCTATCTTTTTCCAGAAGTTGCGGGCGTTGAGGCATTCGTCATTTAGGAGGTCTTCCATGCTGGACAACGGCCCGATTGATACGCCTCTGGCAACCGCGCCCTCAAGCAGCTCTTTGCCGGTATGCTTCTTGAAGAACGCCCCCACGGGATTCGAAATGTTGTCCATTTCTTCCCGGGTTACCGTAAACATATCGAAATTGTCCCAGTCCAGGTTCAGCAGGAAGTCAGTGGCCATCCCCTCCCTGTCCATCCACGCCACCAGGGAGCTCAACGACTTTGCTCCCGTCCT
>DUFB01000058.1 GCA_011192005.1 Dehalococcoidia bacterium | reverse complement strand
GATAAACTTATTTGGGTAAGCCGGGAGACCAAATTACCAATCTGAGCTTCCCAAGAAGTCTCAGATTTAATTATGCCAGAAGCAACGTTTTAATGAAGATAGCGATAACCGGAAAAGGCGGCGTAGGCAAAACACTTTTATCTGCTTTCCTTTCACATACTTTCGCTAAATCGGGCTTTTCCGTGATAGCCATAGATGCCGACCCCGATGCCAACCTGGCGGCCACGCTGGGTTATCCTCATCCGGAATCAATTGTGCCCATCTCCGAACTCGAAGACCTTATCGAAGAGCGGGTAGGCGTACGCCCCGGAACACCCGGGGCCATCTTCAAGCTGAACCCCAAGGTCGACGACCTACCCGAAGATTATTCCGTAAAAATTGACGGCATCAGACTGATGGCGATGGGGCGGATAAAGCGGGGAGGCACGGGTTGCTACTGCCCGGAGGGTGCCCTGCTGCAGGCACTCGTCAGCCACCTGCTGGTGCAGCGGAACGAAGCTGTCATCCTGGACATGGAAGCCGGCATCGAGCACCTGTCACGGGGCACCACCAAAGCGGTTGACAAGTTTATTATCGTCGTCGAGCCGGGACGAAGAAGCATCGAGACGGCTGAGACTATCGTCAAGCTGGCCAAGGACCTCGGCGTCGAGAGCATATCGGTGGTGGGCAACAAAATCAGGAGCGAAGAGGACAAAAAATTCATACAGTCCAGCTTGCCGGACGCCGATTTCCTGGGTTTTATCCCCTACGACCCGGCCATTACCGAAGCCGACCTCGCCAGCCGTCCGGTGGTGGAATCCAGCATGAAGGCGGCAAAAGAGGTTAAAAAAATCTACGATAAACTGATATCTTCCATCAAAGAGCCCAATACAAAATAAAAACATATCATGAGGAGGTCTTTGTGGCTTATAACGCTGTAGAAATGAAGGACTGGCAAATCTCGGAAGCAGCCGAGAAAAACATGCCGACTCCGGATGAATGGCAAGAGAAACTCGGTCTTACCAAAGATGAAGTTCTCCCCTACGGACGTATCGCTAAACTCGATTTCTTAAAGATTATCGACCGGCTGAAGGACAGACCGGACGGAAAATACATCGAGGTCACAGCGATAACCCCGACGCCCCTCGGCGAGGGGAAGAGCACCACTTCCTGCGGTCTCATGGAAGGCATGGGAAAACGCGGTTGGAGTGTCGGCGGGGCGCTACGTCAGCCCTCGGGCGGTCCCACGATGAACATCAAGGGAACAGCGGCTGGCGGCGGCAATGCCCTCCTGATTCCGATGACCGAGTATTCGCTGGGACTTACCGGCGATATCAATGACATCATGAACGCCCACAACCTGGCGATGGTAGCCCTCACGGCCAGGATGCAGCACGAGCGGAACTACGACGACGAGCAGCTGGCCAGGCTAACCGGCATGCGACGCCTGGACATCGACCCGACGCGTGTGGAGTTCAAGTGGATTATGGATTTCTGTGCCCAGAGTCTGCGAAACATCGTCATCGGTCTGGGCGGCAGGATGGACGGCTATACGATGGAGTCGGGCTTCGGTATCGCCGTCAGTTCGGAGCTAATGGCGATGCTTTCCATCGTCACCGACCTTGCTGACATGCGCAAGAGAATGGACGAAATCACGCTGGCTTACGACAAGAAGGGCAAACCCATTACCACCGGAGACCTCGAAGTAGGCGGCGCAATGACCGCCTGGATGCGCAATACCATCAATCCCACGCTGATGTGCACGGCGGAATATAATCCGTGCCTGGTCCACGCCGGGCCTTTCGCCAATATCGCCGTCGGGCAGTCATCAATCATCGCCGACCGCATTGGCCTGAAGATGTTCGACTATCACGTCACCGAGAGCGGCTTCGCCGCGGACATCGGCTTCGAGAAGTTCTGGAACGTCAAATGCCGCTATAGCGGACTGAAACCGCACGTTTCCGTACTCACCACCACCATCCGCGCCCTGAAGATGCACGGCGGCGGACCGAAAGTGGTTGCCGGGCTCAAACTCCCCGAGGAATATACCAAGGAAAACATCGGCCTGGTGGAAAAGGGCCTGCCCAACATGGAGCATCTCATCGGCGTTATCCGCAAGTCCGGCATCAACCCGGTGGTCTGCATCAACGCTTTCCACACCGATACTAAGGAAGAGATTGCCATGGTCAGGAAGGCAGCCGAGGCGGCGGGAGCGCGCTGTGCTCTCTCCACTCACTGGGCTGACGGCGGCGACGGCGCCCTGGAACTGGCGGACGTGGTCAAAGAAGCCTGCGAAGATGAAAACGAATTCAAATTCCTCTATCCCAACGAGATGAAGCTGCGCGATAGGGTGAATTTAATCGCTAGGGAAGTCTATGGGGCTGATGGCGTATCATGGACAGCCGAAGCGGAAGCCAAAGCCAAGGCTTTCGAGGCCGACCCGAAATACGACGAGTACGCCACGATGATGGTAAAGACACACCTATCCCTCACCCACGACCCGACCCTCAAGGGCGTGCCCAAGGGATGGACACTGCCCGTACGCGACGTACTGATTTACTCCGGCGCCAAGTTCCTCTGCCCGATGGCGGGAACGATTACCCTGATGCCGGGTACGTCATCCAATCCCGCTCTGAGAAGGGTAGACGTGGACGTCAACACCGGCAAGGTACAGGGGATATTCTAGAACCCGTTACTGCGGGAAGGTTGAAAATAATATAAAAAGAAGTTAGATTAGAAGTAGAGAGGTATTATAAAGGAAGGTGTTTTGAGCGTAAATATTGCCGTAGCCGGTAAGGGAGGAACCGGTAAAACATCCGTTACCAGCCTTATCATACGCTACATTATTAATAACGGTCTGGGAAATATACTGGCTGTCGACGCCGACCCGAACTCAAATCTTGCCGAGAGCCTGGGACTCGAAGTAAACCAGACGGTTGGCCGGATACTGAACGAGTTTCAGGGGGAGAAATTAAAAATTCCCCCGGGGATGACCAAGGAAGCCTACCTGGAATACCAGCTCAATATTGCTATTACCGAAAGCAAGCAGCTGGACCTGGTAACGATGGGGAGAGGAGAAGGCCCGGAATGTTATTGCTACCCCAACGTGGTTATCCGGAAACTCATCGATGACTGGGCCAAGAACTACAGCTTCGTCGTCATGGACAACGAGGCAGGCATGGAGCATCTGAGTCGGCGTACGACCCAGAATATCGACGAATTGCTCCTGGTATCGGACCATTCGGTCAAGGGCCTGCGCGCCGTTGCCCGCATCCGGGAGCTCGTCGCCGAACTGAAACTGGTCGTAAAAAGAGAATCCGTAATAATCAACCTTGTACCCGGTGAAATCGACCCGCTGTTGCGCCAGGAAATGGAGAAACTGGGAATTACAGCAGCGGCGACCATACCGGTGGACGAAGAGATGAAAAGGTATGACCTAGAACAGAAGCCGCTGTTCGGGCTTCCGGATACATCGGCCGCGGTGATCGCCGTTAATGAACTGATGGATAAATTACTCAGTAAAGCGGGTGTGTCAGTATAAAAGGTACAGGGGGGTGAAAATGGGTAAAATCTTCAAGATGATACTGCTACCTCTATTACTTATATCAATACTATCACTGCCGATAACCCTCGGATGCAACGGCGGAGGCGGGGATTTTGGCGAGGGGGAACTGGAGCAAATATTAGTGGATGCGGTGAATTACGCTAATACCGCCGATTCTTACAGTCTTTTCATGAACGTGGAAGCGTCTATGGATGCGGAGAGCGAAGGCGAGGAAGCCACCATGGAAATGAAGATGACTATGGATGGCGCTTACGACCAGAAGAATATGGCTATGTATATGACCATGAATACATACATGGCTATGGATTTTGGCTATGATATGGGGACGGAGGAACAGTCAGCGGAGATATACCTGGTTGACGATTATATGTACGTATATACAGATGGAGAGTGGCTGAAAATGCCAGCCGACGAAGAAGCTTTTCAAACGTACGATATATATCAATTCCAGGAGCAGATAGCACTGCTGGAATCTTTGGGGGATCTTAATTTCGATAAATACGAGACCTTCAACGGTAAGGAATGTTACGTAATAGAAATCATCCCCGATTTTGATGCAATGCTGGATTTCCTGGGAGAAGAAGGAATCGGAGGAATGGACCTCAGCTCGGAAGAGATGCGTGTCGTGCGCGATATGTTCGATGAAATCTCTTATTTTTGCTGGATAGAAAAAGACACGGGATACTTAACCAAGATAAAAATGCAAATAGAGATGAAGATATCCGGCGATGATTTTAAAGAAATGGCCGGTGTAAGCGGGAAAATGAAGATGGATATGTCAATGACGATAGAGATATCCGATTACAACCAGCCGGTTAACATAAATCTCCCGAGTGAAGCGGAGAACGCCCCGGAAATGAGCGATGTCATGTACTAACATGATGATTCCAGAAAGTACTTATTATTAAATTCGAAGGGGGTAGAGATGACAGCACAGCTAATCAAAGGCGCCGAAGTGGCGGCTCAAATCCGCGAGGAACTGAAGGCTGAGATTGCCGAACTTAAAACCAAGCACAATATAGTACCCGGTCTGGTGACAGTACTCGTCGGTGCCGACCCCGCCTCACAGGTATATGTCGGCGCTAAAGAAAAGACATCCAAAGAGCTGGGGATATACTCGGAGAGGTACGACCTGCCGGCGGATACTTCACAGAAAGACCTGCTAGCCCTGATAAATAAACTCAATAAAAACCCCAAAATAAACGGCATCCTCGTCCAATTGCCGCTGCCCAAGGGACTGAACGAGGAGGAAGTCCTTTACACTATCGACCCCAGGAAGGACGTCGACGGTTTTCACCCGGTTAACGTGGGCAAGCTGATGATAGGCGAGCCGGATTACCTACCCTGTACTCCCGCTGGTATCCAGCAACTATTAATTCGTTCCGGCACGCAAATCGAAGGCGCCGAGGTGGTAGTGGTGGGTCGCAGCAATATCGTCGGCAAACCAATCGCCAACATGCTGCTGCAGAAAGCCCCCGGTGCCAACGCCACCGTTACTGTCTGCCATACCCGCACGCGCGATATCGCCTTCCATACCAAGAGGGCGGACATCCTGATAGTGGCTGCCGGAAAGCCCAAAGCGGTTACCGGCGACATGGTCAAAGAGGGCGTGGTTGTCATCGACGTGGGCGTTAACGAGATAGGCAAAACGGCGGAAGGCAAGCGCATTTTGGCTGGCGATGTCGACTTCGAAACGGTCAGCCCGAAAGCTAAAGCCATCACGCCGGTCCCGGGAGGGGTAGGCCCGATGACGATAACCATGCTGATGATGAATACGGTCAGAGCCGCCAAGGTAGCCGCTGGCCTGACATAGTTAAGGAGGAGTAAATAATGGCAAAGAAAGCAGCACCGAAAAAACCAGCCACCCAGAAGAAAACAGCAATGGCAAAGAGTGCAACCGAACCGGGAATAAAATACGTAAAAAAGGACGCACCCGGTCGTGGCGAGGTAGAAATACTGGCTGAAACCTATGACAACGGTTTGCCGAGCGGAGAGGATGCGGGGAGATGGCGCCAGAAGCTCGAGAGCCGGGAAGACAAGCTGAAATACCTTCAAAATGGCGAGAGGTACTGGTACAGCGACGACTGGTTCGGCAGCGAAAAAAGAAAGACACCAGCCTGATAAAAGGAGGAAATAATGGCTTTTGAAATTCCAAAGACAGCCTATAGCGGTAAGATACGCCAGATAAAACTGGGTAAGGGCGATAAAGCGGTAACCGTCGGTGGAGAAACAGCCTATCCGTTCTATCTTTTTGAGGGCGAGATGCCGAACCTGCCGAAGATAGCGATGGAAGTTTACGACATGCCGCCGGAGGAATGGCCCGAAGCCGCCCTGGAACCCTTTGCCGGCGTTACCGACGACCCGTTAGCCTGGGCACAGAAATGCATCAATGACTACGGGGCGGAAATGATATGCCTGCAACTCCTCAGTACTGACCCCAACGGGCTGAACCGACCGGCTGATGAAGCCGCCCAAGTGGCCAAGAAATTGTGTGATGCCATCGATGTACCGCTGATTGTCTGGGGTACCGCCAACCATGATAAAGACACCGAGGTACTGAGAATGGTAGCCGAGCTCTGCCAGAACAAGAGCCTGATTCTGGGTCCGGTCGAAGAAGCCGACCACAAGAAAATCGGCGCGGCAGCCATTGGTTACAAGCATACGGTAGTGGCCTCGACGCCGATTGATATCAACCTAGCAAAACAGCTCAACATCCTGCTGGGAAATCTGGGCGTTTCCGATGATTTACTGGCGATGGACCCCACCGTAAGCAGCATCGGTTACGGTCTGGAATACTGTTATTCGGTGATGGAAAGAATGAGGATGGCAGCGCTGACGCAACAGGACGCCAAGCTTCAGTTCCCCATCATCTGCAATATAGCCAAGGAAACATGGAAGACCAAGGAAGCCAAGATTACCGAGGCAGAAGACCCCAAGATGGGAGATGCCAAGAAGAGAGGCATACTGCTGGAAGCAATGTCAGCAACGGCTTTACTTCTGGCGGGAGCCGACGTACTGATCATGAGACACCCCGAAGCGATAAAACTCGTGAGGGAGATGATATCAGACTTAACTGCTAAATAAGAGAGGTAAATAACACATGGCAGAAGACGAAAAGAAGAATAAAAGCATTGACAAGGCTACACAGGAACTATACGAAAAAGCCTGTGCCGATGAGATAAGCACCAGCTATAGCCGGGCTGATAGCCTAAAACCATGCCCGATAGGTTCGGTGGGTAGCTGCTGTAAAAACTGCGGCATGGGTCCCTGCCGCATACCATTGCCGAAAGGCAAGGAGGAGACTCCGGAGGAGAAGAAGAAACGACGGGGCATCTGTGGAGCCACCGCGGAGACAATCGCCGCCCGCAATTTCATCCGCATGATTGCCGGTGGCGCTGCCGCGCACTCCGACCACGGACGCGGCGTAGCCGAGCTATTCGTCGCAGTAGCCAAGGGAGAAGCCCCCGGCTACAAAATCCGTGACGAGCAGAAACTTCTGGCCCTGGCCCTGGAATGGGGAATCGATATCGGTGACCGCAGCAACGAAGAGATTGCTCTGGAAATCGGCGAGATGTCCCTAGCCGAGTTCGGCAAACAGGAGGGCGAAATCCTCTTCGCTAAACGGGCCCCGCTCAAGCGCCAAGAAATCTGGCGGGAACAGGGCGTGATGCCGAGGGGCATCGATAGAGAAATCGTGGAGATTATGCACCGCACCCATATCGGTGTGGACCAGGAATACCAGAACCTGCTGACGCAGGGCGTCCGGGCATCAATCGCCGACGGCTGGGGCGGCAGTATGATTGCCACCGAGCTGCAGGATATCCTGTTCGGTACGCCTTCCCCGGTACTCAGCGAGGTAAACCTGGGAATTCTCAAGGAGGACGAGGTCAACATCATCATCCACGGCCACGAACCACTGCTATCCGAGATGATTGTGGCCGCATCCCGCGACCCCGAGATGATAGATCTGGCAAAATCCAAAGGAGCCAAGGGCATCAACCTCGGCGGCATCTGCTGTACCGCCAACGAAATTCTGATGCGGCACGGCGTACCGCTGGCAGGAACCTTCTTGCAGCAGGAACTGGCGCTGGTTACCGGCGCCGTCGATGCCATGGTAGTAGACGTACAGTGCATCATGGAATCGCTACCCGATATCGCCCAGTGCTACCACACCCAGGTTATCACTACTTCCCCCAAGGCCAAGATTAAGGGAGCGATGCACATCGAGTTTAACGAGCACGACGCCGTCAACGGCGCCAAGGCCGTCGTTAAAGCCGCCATCGAAGCTTTCCCCAACCGCGGAAAGAACGTCCGCATCCCGCAGGACACGCACAATCTTATCGCCGGTTTCAGTCATGAGACCATCAACTATTTGCTGGGCGGGCTTTTCCGGGCTTCCTACCGGCCCCTTAACGAGAATATCATCAACGGTCGTATCCGGGGCGTAGCCGGAGTTGTCGGCTGCAACAACGCCCGCTGGGAGCACAACCAGGCGCATATCGCCATGGTTAAGGAACTCATCAAGAACGACGTGCTGGTAATCCAGACAGGCTGCAGCGCCATGGCCAGCGCTATGGCCGGCCTGATGGTACCGGAGGCTGCCTCCAAATACGCCGGAAAAGGCCTGGCTGAGGTCTGCGAGACAGTAGGCATACCGCCGGTACTGCATATGGGCTCCTGCGTCGATAACAGCCGCATCCTGATAGCCGCCACCGCCATGGTCAAAGACGGTGGACTCGGTGACGACATCAGCGACCTGCCCGCCGCTGGCGCGGCACCGGAGTGGATGAGCGAGAAAGCCATCTCCATCGGTCAGTACTTCGTCGCTTCCGGCGTTTACACCGTGTTCGGCGTTACCTGGCCGACGCAGGGCAGCAAGGAAGTGACTGAATACCTGTTCAAGGACATGGAAGAAAAGTACGGAGGCATGTGGGACTTCGAGCCCGACCCGATACAGGCGGCGCATAAAATGATTGCGCACATCGACGAGAAGCGAAAAGCCCTGGGAATCGATAAAGCCCGGGAGAGAGTACTCTACGATATGGAAATGAGGCGCGAACTGGAGGGTTAGCCTTCCGGCGCTGTTGATAATTAAGGAGGTTATGAGTAAATGTCCAAGATAATTGCATCGGCAGCCATCCGAGGTGCTCATAAGGTAGTCGACCAGGCGGAGAAGAAATGGCAGGAAGCCATGGATAAATACGGTGCCAACGAGCCGGTCGGCTTCCCCAACACCGCTTATTACCTGCCGATAATCTACGGTATCTCAGGTATGAAAGTGGAGAAGCTGGGCGACATGGAAGCAGTCCTGAAAAAATGTAAAAATCTGCTGCCGCCGCTGGTAAAATCGGAACACCACCTGCCCTACCTGGGGCCGACCCTTGATGCCGGCATGATTACTTTCTGGGCGGAAGAGCTGGTCGAAGCCATAAGATACCTGGAAAATCCCGATTTCTACCTGCTGGGCGAGGACGTAACGGACAGTAACATCTGGCTCGGCGCTGCGGATGATGTCATAATGAGGAAACGCGGCGTGGAGTTCGTCGACGGTACTGCCCCGGGGTTCGCCGCCATACTGGGCGCAGCACCCACCCCTGAAATAGCCAAGGATATCGCCGAGGAGCTCCAGAAGAAGAACCTTTACGTGTTCATGGCCGGACAGCATAACGGTCAGAAATTCTCCGAGCAGCTGGTAGAAGCCGGTGTCCAGATAGGCTGGGGGACTCGACTGGTCTCCTTCGGTCCGGATACCAGCGCGGCCGTATTCGCCATGGGTTTCGCCACCAGAGCCGCTATGTCCTTCGGCGGCATCGAGGCCGGCGATTACCGCAAAATACTTATCTACAATAAAGACCGCGTTTTCGCCTTCGCCATGACCATGGGCGACGTTACCGACGAGTGGTACGCCAACGGCGCGGGGGCGATTAACTGGGGCTTCCCAGTGATTGCCGATACGCCGATACCGGAAATCCTTCCCACCGGCGTCTGTACGTACGAACACGTCGTGTCCAATATCGCGCACGATGAAATCGTCGCCAAATCAATCGAGGTCAGGGGACTGAAAGTTACCGTTACCGAGGTTCCTATCCCGGTGGCTTTCGGGCCGGCCTTCGAAGGCGAGAGAGTCCGTGGCGACGACATCTACCTGGAGGCGGGAGGCGGCCGGACGCACATGGTGGAATGGGTGACGACCAAGCCCATGGACGAGGTAGAAGACGGCCATGTAGAGGTCATCGGGCCCGAACTTACCGACATCGAAGCAGGCTCGCGCCTGCCCGTGGCGATTGCCGTTGAGGTTGCCGGACGCGAGATGCAGGACGACTACGAACCCATCCTGGAGCGGCAGATTCACCACCTCATCAACTACGCCCAGGGCGTGATGCACATCGGGCAGCGTGATATTGCCTGGATACGCGTCGCCAAGCAGGCGGTCGAAAAAGGATTCAAGCTGGAACATATCGGCACGATACTGCACGCCAAACTGCACCAGGACTTCGGGCGTATCTTCGATAAAATCCAGGTGAAGATATACACCGAAGAAGACGGGGTCAACGAAATCCTTGAGAAAGCAAGGGGAGTTTATCTAGCCAGAGACGAGCGTATCGAAGGCATGACCGACGAGACTACCGAAACCTACTACTCGTGTACACTATGCCAGTCGTTCGCTCCCAGCCATGTCTGCGTCATCAGCCCTGAGAGGACGGGGCTATGCGGTTCGTACAACTGGATGGACTGCAAGGCCGCCTACGAAATCAATCCCACCGGCCCCAACCAGCCAGTCGAAAAGGGCGATACCATCGATGCCAAGCTGGGACAATGGAAAGGCGTCAACGCATTTGTTGAACAGGCTTCCCGCGGTAAAATCGACCACTATAACTTCTACAGCATCGTCAACGACCCGATGACCACCTGCGGCTGTTGTGAAGCTATTGCCGCCGTGGTACCTTTATGCAACGGCGTGATGACGGTCAACCGCGACTATACCGGCGAGACACCCTGCGGCATGAAATTCACCACCCTGGCCGGGACCATCGGCGGGGGTTTGAGCACGCCGGGATTCGTGGGGCACGGAAAATACAACATAACCCAGAGAAAATTCATCGCCGCCGAAGGCGGTCTGCTAAGAATGGTCTGGATGCCCAAGATACTCAAGGAGGAAATCGGCGAGCGGTTCAAAGCCCGAGCCGAAGAACTGGGCGTACCTGACCTCCTGGATAGAATTGCCGATGAAACGGTAGGTGTTACCGAGGAAGAGATACTCCCGTTCCTGCAGGAAAAGGAGCATCCCGCCCTCGCCATGGACCCGATACTTGGATAATAAAGGAGCGAAAAACCACTAGAGAATTGACCAGCATGTCATTCCCAACTTGATTGGGAATCCAGGAATCTCTGGATTCCCGCTTCCGCGGGAATGACGGTATAAAGAATGATGCCTTGCCCCAAAGCAGGTTAAGGAAAGGAGACCAGTTATGGCACTCTCTGGAATTGAAATCTTTAAATTGTTGCCCAAGACCAATTGCGGCGATTGCGGCGTACCGACCTGCCTTGCCTTCGCGATGAGTCTGGCGGCAGGCAAAGCCGAGCTCAGCAAATGCCCGCATGTTTCCGAGGAAGCCAAGTCGAAGCTATCGGAAGCATCGGCACCGCCGATTCTACCGGTAACCATCGGCACGGGCGAAAAAACACTAAAAATAGGTGGTGAGACAGTGATGTTCCGCCACGAGAAGCGCTTTGAAAATCCACCCGGTATCGCCATCCTCATCAGCGATACCATGGACGATGCCGAGGTAAAAGCCCGGCTGGAAAAGTCCAAATCACTGGAATACGAGAGGGTGGGACTAACACTCAACACCAACCTAATAGCCCTGAAAGCCGAATCGGGCGACGCCGCCAAGTTTACCGCCCTGGTCAACAAGGTCAAGGACGGCAGCGACGCTAACCTGATACTGATAAGCGATAAAGCCGATGTACTGGCGGCAGGACTTAAAGCCTGCGCCGATCGCAAGCCGCTGCTCTATGCCGCCACCAAGGGCAATATCGATGCGATGGCAGCGCTTGCGAAGGAGAATGGCTGCGCGGTTGCCGCCAAGGGTGACGGACTGGAAGAGCTGGCCACTCTAACCGAAAAACTGGACGCAGCAGGACTGAAAAACGTGGTAATAGATTCCGGCTCGCGGACGGTCAAACAGGCGCTGGAAGACCAGATAATCATCAGGTCAGCCGCCCTGAACAAGAAATACCGCCCGCTGGGCTACCCGACCATTGTCTTTCCTGCCGAGATGACCGACAATCCCATGAAAGAGGCGCTCATCGCTTCCATGTTCATTACCAAGTACGCGGGCATCATCGTCCTTTCCGATTTCCAGGGAGAGAGCCTGTTCCCGCTGCTGGTGGAAAGACTAAATATTTATACCGACCCGCAGCGGCCGCTGGCGACCAAGCAGGGTATTTACGAAATCAATAATCCCAATGAGAACTCACCGCTGATGGTCACCTCCAACTTCTCGCTGACCTACTTCATCGTCTCCGGGGAAATAGAGAACAGCAAGGTGCCCAGCTGGCTGTACGTCAAGGACACGGAAGGACTCTCCGTGATGACCTCCTGGGCAGCGGGTAAATTCTCCGCGGATATCATCGGTCCGGCTATCCTAAAGAGCGGCATCACCGATAAAATAAAGCACAAGAAGCTGATAATACCCGGATACATCGCCGCCGAGAGTGGCGGACTCGAGGAAGAGATGCCCGATTGGGAAATCATGGTAGGTCCCAGGGAAGGAGCCCATATCCCGGGTTATCTTAAAGATTGGAAGCCATAGGACAAAATTAAGGAGGCAAGATGATCCTCATCGGTGAAAATCTAAACGTTATGTCTCATACCCTCGGTCCCGCTCTCAGGGAGAAGAATGCGGGTCCGATAGAGGAAATGGCCAAAGCGGAAACAGCGGCCGGCGTGGACCTGATTGACCTGAATATCGGCCCGGCCCGCAAGGGCGGTGACGAATTAATGTCATGGGTGGTGGAAACCGTCCAGAGCGTTACCGAAAAAATGCTGTCGCTGGATACCACCAACCTGGACGCCATGGAAGCCGGACTCAAAGTAAAAAAGAACAAAGTACTGATGAACTCAGTATCCCTGCAGACGAGTCGCATCGACCGGGGGCTGGAGCTGGCGCTGAAATACGACGCCGACCTCATCGGACTGCTCTGGAGCAACGACGGGATGCCGCGGGATGTTAACGAAAGAGCCATGCACACGGTCGATTTCGTCTACAAAGCTAACGAGGCCGGCATACCCAACGAGAGGATATGGATAGACCCCATTGCCAGTCCGGTATCTGTGGAAATAAACCAGGTGAAAGCCTGCGTTGAATTTATGGGTATGCTGGGCGAAATAGCGCCGGGATGCAAGTCAACGGTGGGGCTTTCCAACGTCTCCAACGGCGCCCCGGACGAACTGAGGTGCTGGCTGAACCGTACCTACATGATAATGCTGATGCGCTACGGGCTCTATTCAGCAATTGTCGATGCCTTTGATAAAGACCTGATAAAAATAGCCAGGGGGAAGCGACCGGACATCGTGGAGCTGGTACATAAGATTATGGACGGCGACACCCCGGATATCGCGTCGCTGCCCAAGGAAATGGCTAACTACGCCAAGACGGTCAGAGTGCTCAAGGGAGATTCACTCTATTCCGCTTCCTGGCTCGAAGTGTAGAGTCGCGTCTTTAAAAGACAAAGCAGAGATAATCGGTTATAATTAAGGCGACAGTGAGAAGTCACGCTGCAAAATGGCAAGAGAACGCTTAACGATACCGAACCAAAACGTAAGAGATTACGCACATGAGCTTGCCTATACACTCGCCCGCCAGCAACTGGCGGCTATCAAAGACATCCAGAAGCAATGCCGGAACAGCGGCACCGAATATATCGAAGCCGAAAAGGTTATCAGCATCGATTTCCTCAATCAGTCATATAAGATTAGCTACCCCGACGGCGAAGTTTTTTATAAAGACAGTGAGGAAACCGTTCCCATCAAGGATAAAATCCTGATAATGGATTATTTCACGCGCGCCAGCGGAACTCCCCTTACGGGGAAGCTGATAACCTACAAAGAGCTGCACGACGGACTGAACTACTTTGATGTTTTCCACAAGAGGGGGATACAGCCTTTCGTGACTTTTTTCGGCGAAAAACCCGATGAACTGGTGAGAACCGCCGGGATTTTCAACGGAAAACCCGCCGACTACGGCGACGTTGCCGTCACCATCAATGCGTTTAGTCGCGTGCCGGTAACGATTGCCCTCTGGCGCGGTGATGAAGAATTCGGACCCGAAGGGAGTATCCTGTTCGACAGTACCGTTTCCGAATACCTGACCAACGACGATATTCACGCGCTATGCGAAGGCATGGCCTGGAAAATGGTTAGGGCACTGAAAGACAGGAGGTGATTGCCCTGGCAGTAGATAGTTTAACCAAAGCCGATGTAGAAGATAAAATGAAAGCCCTTTTCTCGCGGCACCACGGCGAGAAGCAGGAGCTGATTCCCATCCTCCAAGAAACGCAGGCGCAGTTTCGTTATCTTCCCGCCGCCGCCATGAAGGAAATAGCCAGGTTTTTACGTATGCCGGAAAGCACCGTTTACGGCGTGAGTACTTTTTACGCCCAGTTCAAGCTGACGCCACTGGGCAAGAAAATCATCCGGGTATGCCGCGGCACCGCCTGCCACGTACGGGGGGCAACCAAGGTCCTGAACGAACTGGAGAGTCGGCTGGGCATCAAAGCCGGCGAGACGACGGACGACCTGGAATATACGCTGGAAACGGTGGCCTGCATCGGTGCCTGTGCCCTGGCGCCGACGATGACAATCGATAACGTGACCCACGGTAAAATGACGGCGAAAAAAGTTGCGGAGGTCCTAGGTGACAGAAGCGAAGCCAAGCAAGAAAAATAAACAGACGATACTGGTCTGCCAGGGAACCGGCTGCGTATCAGGGAAATCTCTGGAAATAACAGCGGCTCTGGAAAAAGCCGTCAGTGATTTGAAACTGAAAAATGTAAAAATTGACTTCACCGGCTGTCACGGCTTCTGCGAGCAGGGACCCGTAGCAATCGTGGAGCCGGAAGGTATCTTTTATACTCACGTGGGTGTCGACGACGCCCGGGAAATCATCGAATCGCATATCAGGGACGGAAAACCGGTAGAGCGTCTCTTCTACAAAGACCCGGCGACCAGAGAAGCGGTGCCGAAATACCACGACATCAAATTTTACAGCAAACAGCAGCGGATAATCCTGCGAAACTGCGGGCACATCAATCCGGAGAGAATCGACGACTACATCAATACCGGCGGCTACCAGGCTTTAACGAAAGTCCTCAACGAAATGACCCCGGAACAGGTTATCGGCGAGATAAAGCGCTCCGGGTTACGCGGTCGCGGCGGTGCCGGTTTTTCCACCGGAACCAAGTGGGAATTTTTACGCAACGCCGCCGGCGAACCGAAATACATGATATGCAATGCCGACGAGGGCGACCCGGGGGCGTTCATGGACCGCAGCACGATGGAGGCGGACCCGCACACCGTCATCGAAGGGATGATAATCGCGGCTTACACCACGGGTGCTGCCGAGGGATATATCTATATCCGGGCGGAATATCCGCTGGCCGTGAAACGCGTCAGGTTGGCACTACAGCAGGCCGAGGAAAGAAATTTCCTGGGCGATAATATATTGAGGTCGGGGTTTAATTTCCACATCCATGTCAAAGAGGGCGCCGGTGCGTTCGTATGCGGCGAAGAAACGGCACTGATGGCGTCAATCGAGGGCAAGCGGGGAATGCCGCGTTCGCGTCCTCCCTTTCCCGCCACGTCGGGACTGTGGGGAAAGCCCAGCAACATCAACAACGTGAAATCGCTGGCTACCGTGCCGGAAATAATTAACCGTGGTGCGGACTGGTACGCCGCTACGGGCACGGAAAAAAGCAAGGGTACCTGCGTCTTTGCTCTCACCGGCAAGATAGCCAACAGCGGTCTGATTGAAGTACCCATGGGAATTGCCCTGCGCGAGATTATCTATGAAATCGGCGGGGGCATACCGGACGGCAAGCAATTCAAAGCGGTGCAGACCGGAGGGCCTTCGGGCGGGTGCCTGCCCGCAACTCACCTGGATGAGTCAGTAGATTACGAATCACTGTCAGCTGCCGGCTCGATGATGGGCTCCGGCGGCATGGTCGTCATGGACGAAGAGACCTGCATCGTCGATATCGCCCGCTATTTCCTTTCCTTCACCCAGGCCGAATCCTGCGGTAAGTGCGTTCCCTGTCGCATCGGGACCAAGCAGATGCTGGATATCCTGGAGAGAATCTGCCGTGGTGAGGGAGAGCCCGGTGATATTGACCTGCTGGTAACACTGGGAACCCAGATAAAGGCTGGCTCTTTATGTCAACTCGGGCAGACCGCTCCCAATCCCGTACTGACGACAATCCGCTATTTCCGGGAAGAATACGAAGCCCATATCAACGAGAAGCGGTGCCCGGCGCTGTCGTGTGTCAATCTGATTAATTTCTATATAGACCCGGACAAGTGCCAGGGCTGTGGGATATGCCTGCGCAGCTGCCCTACCGAGTGCATCGCCGGCGACAAGAGAATGGTACATGTCATCGACCAGGACAGGTGCGTAAAATGCGGCACATGCCTTGATGTTTGCCCGGACCGCTTCAGCGCGGTGACCAAACTATCCGCCGAGACTATGGACGTACCCAGTGAGCCGATACCGGTAAAAGAAAAGCCTAAAGCCGCCGCAACCGGATAGCCAGACAAGGATGTAATTCGCACGAAAGCAAGAATCCAGATACCGGATGAGGGGTGGTTTGGATTATCGGGTCAAGCCAGGAATGATAGTATTGCGAGTGAAATGGCGAAAATTACATTAACCATAAATGGACAGCAAATACAGGCGGAGAAAGGCATGACCGTGCTCGAAGCGGCACGGTCGGCGGATATCTATATCCCCACCCTCTGCCACTTCCCGGACCTGGAGCCGTACGGAGGCTGCCG
>DUFB01000057.1 GCA_011192005.1 Dehalococcoidia bacterium | reverse complement strand
AAGGACACCATCGTCGGCTGGGTGTCCGACTATCACAAGCTGATTATGAAGACGGAAGGTGCCCGCGAGCCCTGGCAGCGCGTACCACGTCGCCCCTCCCACGACCCCGAGATGGACTACCGCATTGCCCCCGTCTTCATCCTCGTCCTCGGCGACACCCGCACCAACAGGGGCCTCCCCACGGCCATGCGCTATGACGCCGAGCGCCTGCGTACTATCTTTGTCTCCAGCCTGGCCAATGCCTACCTCTACATGAGCCTGGCGGCCACCACCCTCGGCCTAGCCAGCGAATGGGTGTCGTCGGTCGCCACCGCTTATCCACATTGCCTGGTCAAAGGCCTCCTCAATATCCCGTCCGACTACGAGATTTACGATATGATGGCACTGGGATATCCCGCCTACAAACTCACCTCGAGGAAGCTGTTGAGGGATAAAGATCGGATGGTCCATTACAACCGCTCTGCTGACGATGATTTTAGGACGGATGATGAAGTCAACGACTTTATTAAAAGGGCCAGGATATGGACTACCGCAAATCACCGGCGGGGTGTGGATAAGAAAATGATGGGGTGAGTGGAGGGATTTGAACCCTCGATCTCCAGGGCCACAACCTGGCGCCTTAACCGCTGGGCTACACTCACCGCGTTAGACTCTATAATTATAGCCTAAAGGACGAACGCCTTCAATGGATTGCTGATAACATTCGTGTATTATAATGCGGCTGTCGGTATCATTACTTAACTAATAACAGCACCACTCCAACGATGAGCACCGCCAACGCCACGCCCAGCGCGATATAGAGATATAACAATCGTTTCCGCATTTTATTCGCCCTCTTTACGCTATTCCTTTCGCGGGACTTTCAGAGCACCATCCATGTTCTACACATCGAACCACCATTGTTTGTCTTTATCAGGTTTTCCATAACCCCAGACATCATCCATTTTAATGAAAAAACTGTTCATCATCGGAGTGTGCTTGACCATCCATCTAACCAGGTCATGTGTCCAGCCCTCAGGTTTATTCCATGGGCATACTTTTATACACTTTCCGCAGGCAACACCATGGGGATTACCCATTCGAAATTTGGTGCAAGTATCCGCTTCGAACTCCCAATTTTCATAGCCATTTCTCATGACTTTATTACCCATAGAAATGGAATTCGATGGACATTCCATAGCGCACTTTTTACAATTGTCACAGAAATCCTGCAAACCAAAATCCACTGGTTTATCTGGCACCAGAGGTAAATCGGTTGTTACTACTGATGCTTTATATCTTAATCCTAGGAATGGATTAAGTACTATATTGGCCCGGCTCAATTCCCCGATGCCAGATAATAATAAAGGAGGTACAACCACCTGGTAATCCTGGGCGAAGTGAAGACGGGCTGGGTATCCCAGCATCCTGATATACTTCGCTAGTACATGACCAACATATCCGCACATAGCGTAGGCACGACCGCTTTGTGCACCGGAAATCCAGTCATCACCGCTGGAGGCTTCCATGGTTTCTAGTCCCTGGTCAACTACGATACAGATAGCATATTTATGATTGCATTCGACTGGATTTCCCTGCATATCATGACTATACACGGCCCATTTTGGCAGTTCGCATATACCGACTACATCTGCACCAATAAAATTGGCCTTACTTTTAATATGGCGACTCACCACTGCCGGGTTATCCGGTATGACTATCTTTTCTGGGGCTGGTTTATCCGTCATGCCTGCCATCATAATTTTCATTCGCTCGGGCATGTTATTCATATCTGTGAATCTGTCAATATTGGTTGGCATAGATGGAGGCATGTTTCTTATCATTTCTGGCGGATTTGGCATCTCGTGCCCTGGTTGGGTCGTCGGTCCCGCGCCAGCCATCATTGCAGGAAATGGTGGCATACCCTGCATTGGCTTAAACAGGTTTAGCTCGGACATTAAAGCCATCATAGATACAGAAGCTGCTTTAGCCTCTGACATTTTCATCATATCACCAACCTGGCCGAGGTCTCCCCGGAAAGCACGAGCGAATCCGTGTTCTCTTTCGTCGAACCTCTCGATTTTATCCGTAACTATTGTGGTCGGTTTGTCAACCTGCTTCAACTTTTCCATCGGGTATTTGCCTAACTGACTCTTACCAGTAAGGATTTTCGCATAATTAGTACTGTCCATTCTTCCCTCCCGGTTATTTCTCCGCCAGCTCCACTACGGTGACGCCCTCTCTGCCTTCACCGGGTCCACCGGGACGGAAAGAACGCACCAGCGAGTTCCTGCTCAGCTCTCTCCGTACCAGCATACGTAGCGTCCCGGTTCCCTTGCCGTGGACTACTTTTACCTGCTTCATGCCGGATACGAAAGCATCGTGAAGGTACTTATCCAGTTTAGATATTGCCTCGTCGGCGGTAAGTCGGCGGAGGTGGACTTCATTGGCTGGTGGTGTGTCTGGTGGATAAGTTTGCTTACTCATGATAGTCATGAATTATATCACGTTGCCAGAAAAATAGACAAGAATCTGCTGGACCTGATAGTGTGTAGATTATTACCCTGTTAAGTATTGTTTGTGGAGAACTACTCCTGGAATTCCCGGAAGATGAGCACCGAGTTGTGTCCTCCGAAGCCGAATGAATTTGATATGGCGGTCTTGATATTAGCCTGGCGTGCCTTGTTCGGAGTGTAATCCAGGTCGCATTCGGGGTCGGGATGGGTCAGATTTATCGTTGGTGGCACTATTCCCTGTTTCATTGCCAGCACAGTTATCAATGCCTCGATGCTTCCGGCGGCGCCCAGCATGTGGCCCAGCATTGATTTAACACCTGAAATGGGAATTTTATAGGCTCTGCTCCCGAAGACGTTTTTAATTACCTTAGTCTCAGTGATGTCGTTGAGTCTGGTCGCGGTGCCGTGGGCATTGATGTAGCCGATTTCATCGGCGCTGATGTTGGCTTTCTTCAGGGCATTATGCACAGCTCTGGTGGCGCCTTCTCCGTTGGGGGAGGGTTTGGTAAGGTGGAAGGAATCGCTGGTATTGGCGTAACCGATTATCTCAGCGAGAATCGGTGCACCCCGGTTCAATGCAAAATCTATGTCTTCGAGTATCATTATCGCTGCGCCTTCCCCGAAGACAAAGCCATCCCTCTCAGCATCGAAAGGCCGGCAGGCCCCTTTGGGGTCGTCGTTTCTTGTAGATAAAGCCCGTATATTCCCGAAAGCGGCCAGGACCAGTGGTGTAATCGGTGCTTCGGTACCACCCGCAGCTATTATCCGGGTGTTGCCCTGGCGAATCATATCGTAGGCCTGGCCGATGGCGTCGCTGCCGCTGGAGCAGGCTGAAGACGGTGAGTAGTTGACTCCCTTGGTGCCCAGTATAAGCGAGGTCTGCACGGCAGGGGCATCCCCGGTCATGGTGGGTGCCAGGGTGGGGCTGACCCTCTTTGGGCCCGACTCGGCCAGTACCCGGTATTGTTCGTGGACTGATACCAGACCGCAGACGCTGTTGCCGACGATTACGCCCATTTCTTCGGAGTACCCATTCCTCATCGGTAATCGGGCCGATTCCATTGCCTGAAGACTGGCGGCAACCGCGAATTGGGAAAACTTGTCCATGTGGCGGGCTTGTTTGCGGTCGACATATGCCGTTGGGTCGAAACCCTTGACTTCAGCCGCGAATCTTGTATCGAAAGCAGACGCGTCGAAGCTCGTGATATAGTCCACGCCCGATTCCCCGGCAACCAGGGCTTTCCACATGCTGGGGATGTCAAGACCCAAAGGACATACCACTCCAAGTCCGGTAACTACTACCCTGCGTCCGTTTGATTCCATATATTGGCCATCACCTGCTGCTGGTTATAATGTCTTACATTTTGTAGTATATCAAGCGGTATTTACCGTCACAATACATTACTATAGTACTTTAACGGTGTTACCAAGTAGTCAGTACTTTGGTTCGGATTGTGTTGGGTATATCTGCTGTTGTATGCGGAGGGAGGTCTTTCAGCCGTGGAATTCCCGGAATGTAAGCACCGAGTTGTGCCCCCCGAAGCCGAATGAATTGGACATGGCTGCCCTGATTTTTACCTTCCGGGAGGTGTTCGGTACGTAATCAAGGTCACACTCGGGGTCGGGATGGGCCAGGTTTATCGTCGGCGTTACAATCCCGTGTTTCATTGATAGCACCGTTATCAGTGCCTCGATACTGCCCGCTGCCCCGAGCAGATGACCTAACATTGACTTGCTGGCGGATATCGGAATCTTGTAGGCTCTGTCCCCGAATACACTCTTGATTACGGCCGTCTCGGTGCGGTCGTTGAGGATCGTAGCCGTGCCGTGAGCATTGATGTAATCCATTTCTTCGGGGCTTATCTCGGCTCTCTCCAGGGCCAGTCTCACCGCGCGGGCGGCGCTTTCCCCGCCGGGTGCCGGTTGGGTCAGGTGAAACGCATCGCTGGTCGCACTGTAGCTGGTGAGTTCCGCCAGAACAGGTGCGCCGCGTTCCATGGCGTACTCGGCATCCTCGAGGACCATGACAGCTGAGCCTTCACTCATGACGAACCCGTTTCTTTTAGCGTCGAAAGGACGGCAGGCCTCTTTGGGTTTATCGTTATTGGTCGATAAGGCTCTGATATTACTGAAGGCCGCTATCACGATAGGCATAATCGGGGCTTCGGTACCACCGGCAATCATTATCCTGGCGTTCCCCAGTTTTATCGTCTCGTAAGCCTGGCCGATGGCATCGCAACCGCTGGAGCAGGCTGATGAAGGAGCGTAATTACGCCCCTTGGCGCCCAATATTAATGATACCTGCACCGAGGCTGAATCTCCGGTCATCGTGGGTGCCAGGATTGGACTTATTCTCGAGGGACCGTATGCCGCCAGAACTTTAAATTGTTCGGAAACAGAAAGCAGTCCGCAGACGCTGTTGCCGATGACCACACCGCATTCGCGGGAGTTCTCGTCAGATACGGTTAATCGGGCATCCTTGACTGCCTGGAGGCTAGCGGCGACGGCAAACTGGGTAAACCGGTCCATGCGTTGCGACTGTTTCCGGTTCACATATGAGCTTATATCAAAGCCCTTTACCTCGCCCCCGATTTTAGTATCGAACTCGGATGTATCAAAAAGCGTAATCTGGTCTATGCCTGATTGCCCCGATACAAGCGCCTTCCAGGAGCTGGGAACATCTATACCAACGGGACTGACAGCTCCCAGTCCCGTGATAACGACACGTCTTTGATATGGAGAAGATTGTTTCGTGAATATTCTTCTGATTCTCGATTCTAGAAAAAAGTGCTACATCAGATAATATACCACATGGAACGTAGCTTGACAATCACCATACGCTAAATTTCGTTTTAATAGGGATGAAACGAAACTTATATATATCTTGAAAATCCCTTGACAAAAGAACAAACGTTCTATATAATTATTGCCAACCATGGAGAATTGTGACAAACCGTAAATTATCGGCTTTCCTTGTTACGTTCAGGTGGATAATGATACAATTTCTATTGGAGACTTTCTGCAATGCCGTCGGATGCGATAGTCGTTAAAGGTGCCCGCGAGCACAATCTGAAGAATATTGATGTATCTATTCCACGTGATAAGCTTGTCGTTATCACCGGTGTTTCCGGTTCCGGCAAGAGTTCGCTGGCTTTCGACACCATTTATGCCGAGGGACAGCGACGCTATGTGGAATCGCTGTCCGCCTATGCCCGCCAGTTCCTGGGCAGGATGGAAAAGCCCGAGGTGGACTATATCGAGGGCTTGAGCCCGGCTGTTTCCATCGACCAGAAAGGGCCCAGCCGTAATCCGCGCTCGACGGTCGGCACCGTAACCGAGATTTACGACTATCTGAGGTTACTTTTTGCCCGGGTAGGACATCCCCATTGCCCCCAGTGCGGACGGGAAATCACCATGCAGACCGTACAGCAGATTGTTGACGCCGTCCAGAACCTGCCCGAAGGCAGCCGTATCATGATTCTGGCCCCGCTGATAAGCGATAGGAAAGGTGAATATCAGTCGGTATTTGATGACCTGCGTAAAACGGGTTATGCCCGTGTCCGCGTTGACGGTGAAATCCATGACCTTTCCGACGATATCCAGCTGGAGAAGTACAAGAAACACTCCATCGAGGTGGTGGTCGATCGTCTGGTGGTAGGACAGAGCGGCACGCAGACACGCATCGCCGATTCCGTGGAGACGGCACTCAAGCTGGGGGCCGGGGTGGTGCAGGTGTCCATCGTCGATGGCGAGGAACTGCTTTTTTCGGAGCACTTCGCCTGCGTGCATTGCGGCATCAGCCTGGGAGAAATTGCCCCGCGCACCTTCAGCTTCAATAATCCGCACGGCGCCTGCCCCGAGTGTACCGGACTCGGCTTCAAGCAGGAAATTGACCCCGACCTTATCATACCCAATAAGAAGCTGTCCATCGCCGAGGGAGCAATCCATCCCTACCGGAGTCATAGCTGGTATTACTACCATCTGGAAAATGTAGCACGACGCCACGGCTTTTCGCTGCATACACCGGTGGAAGAACTCACTCCGGACCAGATTGATGTCGTCCTCTACGGCGAGGATAAAGAACCGCAGCGCTACCGCAATCGCTTCGGCCGGGTACGCGAGATATACAACGGAATGGAAGGCGTTATTCCCCGCCTGAGGAGGCTGTATCGCGATACCGAATCGGAGTACTCGCGACACGGCATCGAGCGGTACATGGTAAACCGGCCCTGTACCGTCTGCGAGGGGAAGCGTCTGAAACCTGAATCGTTAGCCGTTACCGTCGGTAATGATGATATCATAGCGGTCAGCTCGATGTCCGTGGTGGCCGCTCTGGAGTGGGTGGATGCTCTGGAGGAGGGTGTACTCAGCGAGCGTGAGATGCTCATCGCCCACCAGATTCTCAAGGAAATCAGGTCCCGCCTCGGCTTTCTCAAGGATGTCGGCCTCGACTATCTCTCCACCGACCGCGCTTCGGCTACCCTCAGCGGCGGGGAGTCGCAGCGCATCCGTCTGGCGACGCAAATCGGCAGCGGGCTGATGGGTGTCCTCTATGTCTGCGATGAGCCTACCGTGGGACTGCACCCCGCTGATGACTACCGTCTTATTCAAACGCTGCAGCGCCTGCGCGACCTTGGCAATACCATCCTCGTCGTTGAGCATGACGAAGCGATGATGCGCGCCGCCGACCATATTATCGATATGGGCCCCGGGGCCGGCGAACACGGCGGTGAGATTGTTATTGCCGGTACGCTGAGCGAGATACTGGAATGTGAGAAATCACTAACCGGGCAATACCTCAGCGGTGCCAAAAAGATCAACCTCCCGGAGGAACGCCGTCCCGGTAACGGGGAGGAGATAGTGATTCGCGGCGCCCGTCAGAACAATCTCAAAAATATCGACGTGCGTATACCCCTGGGCATGTTTGTCTGTATCACCGGTGTCTCCGGCAGCGGTAAGAGCTCTCTCATCGACGAGATTCTGTATCGCCGACTCGCCCAGCTTTTCTATCGCGCCCGGGAGCGCGGCGGTGAATGCGACGAGATTACCGGCACCGAGCACATCGACAAGGTCATCAATATCGACCAGTCGCCGATAGGGCGTACGCCCCGCAGCAACCCCGCCACCTATACGGGGTTGTTCACGCCTGTGCGGGAGCTCTTCGCCACCGTTCCCGAGGCCCGACTCCGCGGCTACGGGCCGGGGCGTTTCTCTTTCAATGTCAAGGGCGGACGCTGCGAGGCCTGCCGCGGCGATGGCTTTATCCAGATCGAGATGCAGTTCCTCCCCGATGTCACCGTACCCTGCGAGGTCTGCCACGGAAAGCGCTATAACCGCGAGGCTCTGGAAATCAGGTTCAAGGGCAAGAATATCGCCGAGGTGCTGGATATGACGGTTGCCCAGGCTTTAGAGTTCTTCGGCAATTTCCCCCGACTCAAGAGCAAGCTGGAGACCCTGAACGATGTGGGCCTCGGCTATATCCACCTCGGTCAGCCCGCCCCCACGCTTTCGGGCGGCGAGGCTCAAAGAGTAAAGCTGGCCACCGAGCTTTCCAAGCGCTCTACGGGCCGGACGCTCTATATCCTCGACGAGCCCACCACCGGACTCTCTTTCGAGGACGTGGCGGCTCTTTTAAAAGTGCTCCAGAAACTCGTTGATGCCGGCAATACGGTCGTAGTAATCGAGCACCACCTTGACGTCATGAAGAACGCCGATTATATCATCGATCTGGGCCCCGGCGCCGGTGATAACGGCGGCTACGTTATCGCCACCGGCACCCCCGAGGAAATCACCGCCAATAACGACTCCATGACCGGGGCGTATTTGAAGAGGGTGTTATCTGGCAGGAAGGTGGGGGTGTGAATATAAATTCTTTGTCATCCTACCCTCCATCCACTTGATTATCTATGTAAACCCACTCCGCCCTCATATCATCCCCCCCAGCCGGGAGTGCGCCAGCGAGAGGGGGCTTAGCCCCCTCTCAAACTACCTCCCCCTCTCCAAACAAGATTTGCATAGGTTTTTCACTCATGCCCCGTTTGGAGAGGGGGACACAGGGGGTGAGGTAAAATCAAATCCCACTGTTGAACGCAATATTTTTCTCACCCGTTCTGCTATAATTATCCACAATGAGAAAATTACTTGAAGCTTTCAGCGCGGTCTTCATCATAACAGTCTGTGTTATTTTGAGACCTTTGTTCCGACACTGGTATGCAGGGTGGGGTGCCATTGAGGAAGAACTAATAATGAAGCTCCCCGGGGATGAAATAGTTCCTCGACCACGGGGTGGCTACACCCAGGCTATAAGTGTACGCGCACCGGCTGATGAAGTATGGCCCTGGATTGCGCAGGTCGGACAGGGCAAAGGAGGCTTCTACAGCTACGAGCTGCTGGAAAACCTCGTCGGATGTAATATCCACAACGCTAACCGGATTATTCCCGAGTACCAGGATGTGAAAGTCGGCGACGCAATAGTGATGCATCCAAAAGCCCCGGTCATACCGGTTTTAACTGTCGAGCCGGATAAAGCGCTGGTCGGTGGCGGCGCCCAGGACGAAGAAAACGCCAACGTCTGGATATTCTACCTCATGCAGAAGGACGGCAGCACGCGGCTTGTTTCACGCTGGACATACCAGTATAAACCTGTTTTCCTAAACAGAATAATATACTGGTTTCTCGAACCAATCGCCGCGGTGATGCAGCGCAAGATGCTCATCACCATGAAAAAGCTCGCCGAGACGAACTCAGCGTAAGGTATAATCAACTCCCCACCTGGGATTTACCTCCCCCCGTTATGCTAAAATAGACCCGTAATGATACCCGTCAGGCTGAAACTCCGCAACTTCATGTGCTACCGCGATGACGTGCCGCCACTTGAGTTCGAAGGTATCCATCTCGCCTGCCTCTCCGGTGATAACGGCAACGGTAAGTCAGCCATCATCGACGCCATCACCTGGGCGCTCTGGGGCAAGGCCCGGGCCAGCAGCGACGATGACCTCATCCACACCTCCCGTAACGAGATGGAGGTCGAGTTCGACTTTACCGTCGCCGGCCAGCTCTATCGCATCGTCAGGAAACGCACCCGACCTAAAAAGCGCGGCAGTCCCGGACAGCCCTCGCTGGAACTGCAAATCAGCCGCGGCAACGGCTTCCTCCCCATTACCGGCAACACCATCTCCCAGACCCAGCAGAAGCTCATCGACATCCTCCACATGGACTACGAGACCTTTATCAACAGCGCCTATTTGCGCCAGGGTCACGCAGATGAATTTACCCGCCAGGCACCCGCCAGACGTAAGGACATCCTCGGCAATATCCTCGGGCTGGCGGTGTACGACGAGCTGGAAGAGCGCGCACGGGAGATGTCGCGCGGGCAGGAAGCCGAAAGGCTTCAACTCGAGAGCGCGATTCATTCTATCGACGAAGAGCTTGCCCGACGGCCCGACTACGAAGCCGAGCTGGAGCAGGCGCAGGCCGAACTTGCCGCTGCTGAAGAAAAGGCATCCGAACAGGAGGTTCGACTGAACGCATTGCGTCAGCAAATGCAGCAGCTTCAGAGCAAGCAGGCACAGGTTGAGGAACTTGAAAATCGACTCGCCGGGAGGGCTCGCGACCTGGAAAGATGGCGGGACCAGGCGCAGCGGCTTCAGGCCCGTATCGAGGAATTCGAAGCTGTCATTGGTCGCGGTGGCGATATCGAGGAAGGCTATAGAAAATTCGTTGAGGCCAAAGACACCAGCGGTGGCTTTGATAAGGACTTTCACCAGTCCGTTAACCTGGAGCGCCAGAAAACGCAGCTGGAAGCCCGCATCAGGGAAGCGGGGCAGTCCCTCAATACCGAGCATACCGTCGTTCAAAAGGAAATCAGCACCCTGGGAAACAGGCTCCAGCAGCTCCCCGAGCTCAAAAAACAGCTGCAGGAGGTACAGACGCTGGTACGCCGGCTATCGGAGCCGGAAACGGCCCTGCGGGAGAGAGAGCGGGCTATCGGGGGACTGCAGACGCAGATGAATTACCTGGAGTCGGAAAATGCCCGCCTGGAAAAAGAAATCGCCGAGCTTGCGGAGAAACTCGACCTTATTTCGTCGCAGACTGAGGGCAAGTGCCCCCTCTGCGAGACCGAACTGACTCGTGAGGGATTAAAGCTTATCGAGGCTAAATATACCGATGAAAAGAGCACCAAAACAGATTTCCTGCTGTCGAACCAGGTGAAGCTGTCCCAGCAGAAATCCGAGCTCGAATCGAAACAGCGGGAGAAACGACAGGCGGAGGTCGAGCTCGGCGAGGAAAAAACCAGAGCCCAGGGGCAGGTCACCCTCCTGACTAAAGATATCGCCGAGATTGAAAAAGAACAGGAGAAGCTTGCCGGACTTAAAGAATCCCTTGAAGACATCGAGCAGCGCCTGGCCAGGAGGGATTTCGCCGTTAAAGAACAGGAAGCTCTGGATGGTATCGAGGCGGAGTTAAAAACCCTCGGTTATGACCCTGAAAAACATGAGCAGGCACGGCAGCTTTTAAGTCAAATGCAGCCCTGGGAAGCCGAAAAACGCCAGCTCGATGAAGCCCGAAAATTAATCGTTCAAGAGAAAGAAGCCGCCGCCAGGGCCCGGGATGCGGCCGCGGAGTTAAGCCGGAGTATTCAGACTGAAAACCAGATCAGAGAGACACTAACTAAAGAACTCACAGGTCTGCCGCAGCTTACGGATAAATTAGCCAGTGCCGAAGCTGAGTACCGTGTTCTTGCTGCGCGGCGGAGCGAAGCACAGCAAAAGGTGGGCAGCGTTAATGCCCGGCTCCAGCACTGCGATAAACTCGCGGAGAAAAAACGGGAAAGCGAAGCCCTTCTTTCCGGCGTTCTCAGAGAAGGCGAAATTTACGCCGAACTCGCCCGGGCTTTCGGCAAGACCGGTATCCAGGCTCTCCTCATCGAGACGGCCCTGCCGGATATTGAGTCCGAGGCTAACCGCCTCCTGGGCAGGATGACCGATAACCGCATGCACCTCAGGTTCGAGACCCAGCGCGAGACCAAGAAGGGCGACGTCCGGGAAACGCTGGATATTGATATCTCCGATGAACTGGGAACGCGTAACTACGAGATGTTCAGCGGCGGCGAAGCTTTCCGCATCAACTTCGCCATACGCATCGCGCTCTCGCGGCTGCTGGCACGGCGGGCCGGCGCGCCCCTGCCCACTCTGATTATCGACGAGGGTTTCGGCACCCAGGACAGTACCGGCATGGAGAAGCTCATCGAAGCCATCAACTCCATCCAGGAAGACTTCGAGAAGATTCTGGTCATCACCCACATGGAAGACCTCAAAGACGCTTT
>DUFB01000056.1 GCA_011192005.1 Dehalococcoidia bacterium | reverse complement strand
ATAACCTGGCTGATCCTTTGCTTATAGTCGTCAAGAATCTGGGAAGCCTCTTCGGATTTTATCTTAACTTTATCCTCTAAATTTTGCATTTCGAATCCCTTCAATCAATAATAACTGCCCTACCTCTAAATTTATATATCTGTTTTGGCATAGTTACAATAATTATTAAGTACCAATTCAAACAGAAACTAGTTATATTACCATAATCCAATATTGCTTTTAATTAAATAATATCTGATACGCGTACAGAATAATTGTCGACTAATCTTAAGGGTGATGACTAATTGACTATTTAAAAGTGATCCTTGACAACATAAGATTGTAAGAGCACAAGTATAAACTCGATGCTAATTACTAATATCGAGGTGGAATATGAAATTACTGGTTGTAGGTTTAGGACAATGTGGCGGCAGAATCGCTGATGAATTTGCTTCAATGAACGCAAAAGCTCGTGGCCGACGAGGTATGACAATAGTTACCGGTGCTTTCGCTGTTAACTCAGACTCTGCTGATTTAGGCGGTCTAACCAATATCTCAAAAGATCCGCGCCATCGGATATTAATCGGCGGTCGTCAGACTGGTGGACATGGTGTCGGTAAAGTAAACGAGCTTGGTGCTGATATCGCCAGACAAGATGTCGATAAGATTATCGAGGCTATCAGAACCACCAAGCGTTTCTTTGAAACGGATGCCTTCCTGCTAATCGCTGGTGCAGCTGGTGGTACTGGTTCAGGCGCGATATCGGTTGTAACCCAGTATTTAAAGGAACGTTACTTGGACAAGCCGATTTACGACCTCGTTGTCCTTCCTTTTGAACACGAAGAGTCTACCGAGGAGCGTACCATCTACAATGTGGCTACCTGCCTTAAGTCCTGTAATTCCGTAGCTGATGCTATCATTCTCGTTGATAATCAGAGATATGTTCGCAAATACTCATCTGTCCGAAGCAATATTACCAAAATAAACTCAATGATAACCGCACCGTTTTACGACCTTCTCTGCTCTGGTGAAGAGAAAAAATCTAAATATATCGGGGCTAAGACCATTGATGCAGGGGACATTTTCCAGACGATCACCGGTTGGACCGTAATTGGTCATGGTACAGAAGAAATACCGGTATTCAAATGGCCCAAGAATTGGGGAAGTGATTTCAAGAAGAAAGGCAACGAAATCCAAAAGGGTATTCAAGCAATGGATCAAGCTATAAGCGAGCTTTCACTAGAGTGTAATCCGGCTGATTCAAGGCGATCAATGTTCATAGTTTCCGGCCCGGAAAAAGAGATGAATATGGACATGATCAAGGAACTCGGTGATTACATGAGAGTTCTAACCCCACAAGCCGTAATCAGAAACGGTGATTATCCCAGAGAAAGGGGCTCTCTGAATGTGACGATACTCCTATCCGAACTCAGCGAAGTTGAAAAGGTAAGTGATTTCTATTTAAGGTCTACCGACCTTATTCCTGAGTTCAAATATAGACGTGAAGAAACCAGAGAAAAACTCAAAAAACTGGAAAACGCATCTAAAGACATACCATCATTACTCTAATAGCCTAACACGAATAGTTATACCAGGCTTTATATTTCCAGAGGTCACTGATGGTTTTCATGATTTCCATTGGGTATAAGTATATCCACAATAGATCAGTGATCCCTATGTTCATTCACTCGTAAATACTGATTGGTATTAACAAAGCACAAAATTATTTCAGGATGAGTACAACCCTTCCACGTAAAAGGCGAATATCTTGATAGAACAGCGGAGATAGAATATAATCAGATATTCCTTATATAACACTCTGGCATATCGGCCGCCAGCCCTTCATGCCACTTTAGCTGTAATAGAAAGTGTAATATCTTGTGGATAAGGATGCGAATGAATACAGGCATAGGCGGTCAGAAGAGGTTCAGGATGGCGGTGATGGTATCCCAACGAGTCGCCTGAAAACCTTCAGTTCTTTCAAATATCCTGCCTATCGTCTCTACTTTGGCACCATGACGAGTCAATGGGTCGCCATGAATATGCAGGTAGTAGCCCGCTCCCTGCTTGTTTATCGCATAACCGGCTCTGGGGCAATCCTGGGTAGTCTGGCTTTAGCCCATGCAATACCTATGCTCGTTTTTTCCCTGTTTGGAGGTGCAATTGCCGATCGGTTATCCAAGAAGAACATCCTCCTTCTCGGTGAGGCTAGTATGTTTGTAGTGTCTCTGGCTGTCGGTGTTGCCCTGACCCTGGGCTATATAAGTGTCGATAATCCTAACTCATGGTGGCTGCTTATAATTTCCTCTTTTCTTCAAGGTACCGTAATGGGGCTCATGATGCCAGCCACCATGGCAATTATTCCCGAAATAGTCCCTGAGAAGCAGCTGATGAATGCAATAGCACTGAGTAACCTGGCTATGAACACATTTCGACTGGTGGCCCCGGCTGTAACAGGCTTTCTCGTTGATCTCTTTGACTTTGATTTTGTCTACTACACGCAGGCTGTTATGTACCTGTTAGCGGTTATCTTTGTTGCTTTGCTACCACGTTCCAAGTCAATACCTACCTCTGACCGCAACACCCTAGGAGAAATTAAAGAAGGCTTCCGGTATATCCGTCAGGAGGCGATTGTATTATTGATCGTGCTCTTCTCTGTTTTCTCCACTATATTTGGAATGCCTTTCACGCAGCTATTGCCCATATTTACCGAGGACATCCTGAAAGTGAGCGCTACTGAATTGGGGGTGTTGTTAAGTGTCTCTGGAGCGGGCTCCCTGTTGGTCTCCCTCGTTTTGGCGTCAATGCCAAACAAAAAGCGGGGATTGCTGATGATGATAAGCAGCCTGATTATGGGTCTGGCGCTGGTGAGTTTCTCATTTTCTCAATGGTGGTACCCCTCTCTGATTATTATTGCGTTCTATGGTGTCGGGAATACCGGGCAGATGACATTGGGTGTCACCCTTATCCAATCTTATGTAGAAGCTAATTACCGGGGAAGGGTGGTGAGTGTGCAAATGATGGCGTTTGGGTTTGCTAGCCTCGGCACCTTTTTTGCCGGCTTTTTATCGGAGGCTATAGGAATACAATGGTCGATTGGTGGTTTGGCTATCGCCCTTATTATCATGTGTTTCACTATGTTGGCTTTTACTCGTGAATTAAGGGAGCTAGACTAGGTATTATTGAATAAATACCGAACATCTCCTGTCTCTAGTGTGAAAGGTTGCCTTTTGGAGAGTATCCAAAATTATCTAATTTCATTATAGCCGCTGTAACTGACTTACACCGGATATGGATGTATAAGTTACCATTATAAATGCAGGGATTGAACTAGAGACAAAGGGCTTTGCGTGCCCACTGACCTATTTTCATAGAGATAGTCTTAGGAGCTAGTCCAAAGACACTTTCATTGGCTGATTTGCCTTTAGTAAAGACAGCCAATTTATTTTTGATATAGGGGTCTGACTGACCTGTCTTTGGCACCCTTGCCATCACGTACAATAAGAACGGGGTCATCCCCATTCAAATGAAGGTCTCCTACCTTTAAGGTTTGATAACTCACCCCTTCGGAGTCCCGTCATTTTTCCTGTTTCAAACAACAGCACGTCCCTTTCTATAGTCTTCTTATGGCTCTTTTTCCCTTTAATGTGATTTGCTAGTTTGTCGATATCCTCTCCTGGCGTATATTGTGGGAGTATCTTGGCTTGTTTAATCTTTATTGGTAGCTTTTCGCCGTTATACCAGCGAAAGAAGGCTTGGAGCACAAACGCATAACGAGCTTTGGTATTAAGTTTTAAGTGGGAAAATTGACCAAGAAATTAAACTGCTAGGTCTGTTGTAGGAGGGAATTGTCCTATGAAAACTTGGAATTTGTTTAAGAGTCGTTTAGCTTCATACAGACACTTGGCTGTGTGAGTATTGATAATTAGATCATAGTAGTCTGTGAAAATTTGGTCATTGGTCTTGGTTTTGTTTTCCAATTTCCGCTTCCCCTCCTCCCCCAATAGCATCATTAGGAGTTCCCGGATTGGTAGTTCCTCAAGAACCGAGGACTTGGTGGGCCATTGTGGACTCGAACCACAGACCCCAGTCTTATCAGGACTGTGCTCTAACCAACTGAGCTAATGGCCCACGGAATCGTATCTAATTCTAGTTCAAGTGGTGATAAAAATCAAGTGTAAAACTTTTATACTACTATCCTTCCCCCGTCTTTCCCCTTCACTCTACAGATAGTAATTCTATCTCAAAGGTCAGTGCTTCACCCGCCAGCATATGGTTGGCATCTACGGTAATTTCCGTTTCTGTGATTGCCACAACCGTTACATAACCCATTTGGCCGTCTGGTTGTGTCAGAATTAGTTGTTGGCCCACGTACGGTTCCAGTCCCTCTTCGAGCTGACTCAGGCTGAGTGAAATTACAAGGTCCTCATTGTATTCACCATAGGCTTCTTCCGGTGGAATCCTCACCGTCTGTGTCTCGCCCACCTTCATTCCCCTCACTGCGTCATCAAAGCCCGCAATCATCTGTCCCGCCCCCACCACGAACGAAAGCGGCTCTCCCCGGTCGCGGGAGGAATCGAACTGCGTGCCGTCGTCCAGCGTGCCAACATAATGAACAGAAACCTGGTTTCCGTCCTGGGCTATCTTTACCTCCCCGCCGCACCCCGCCATCAGTACGGAGATAACTATTAAACCACATATTATTAGTAAACGCGCTATCCTCATATAAAACTGCACCTTTCTTAAGGAAGTATTTATACCGAGATAATACCACGAACAGCCTTGAATTAAAATAGAAACGCGCAAGATAGGAGGTGATTTATCCTTCGGGAGGTAGTGGGCTATTCCTTAATCTTTATTGAAAATACCGGTGGCAAAAAAGAAGACTCTGCCCCAGTATTCGATGCTGATATCGAGGTTGTTGTCTCGGGCTAGACTCTGCAGGTCGTTCGGTAAAAAGTAGCGTTTGTAGATTTCAAACTTTCTCCCGTCAAAGAGTTCACGTGTTGACATGCTGTCCTTTTGTCTGCCCCGGTTCTCGATATACTTGCCCCAGGCACTGTCAACAATGGTGAACCTTCCACCCGGAAGTAATATTGCTTTCAGGAGTCGGAAAAGTTCATTTAACTCCGCGTCGGTGAGGTGACTGATGAGAAAGCCGATGTTCGCGCAGTGGTAATGCTTTTCAGGAAACTGGTAATCGAAAATATCGGCCTGAATGATGGTTGTCTTGTCGTTGATTTCAAGTTTGTCAATCTTCTTACGGGACTCCGCCAGCATGCTGTCCGACTGGTCAATGAGCGTTATATGCGAGCAGTTCTCATGGTAGTAGGGCAACCAGAATCCAGTCCCGCAGGCCATATCAACGCAGTGACCGGATATGAAAGGTGACATCAGGCGCCCTATGGCGTCTCTATCGTTGCGGTATATTTCCGGGTTGGGTATATCGGCGGGGAATATGCCGTAATAGAACTCCTCGAACTCCGGGGCACGCT
>DUFB01000055.1 GCA_011192005.1 Dehalococcoidia bacterium | reverse complement strand
TGGGCGATGGTATATTTATCCTCTTCGTCAGCGGGGAGATAAACAATCTCGTCCGAGACGAAAGGTATTACTTTCACCGTTTTCTTTTTTAACTTGGCGACTATCTGGGGTGTGATTACCGTACCGGCTTTTACCAACGTGGTGCCCTTGGAATCGGTGACTGCCTCGGCGACTGTCTTTCCCAGCAGTCTTTCATCGTTGCCTTTCAGTTCATTGATAACCCGGCGGTAAGGCGTTTCGATAAAGCCGTACTCGTTGATGATGCTGTAGGTTGCCAGCGAGCCGATTAGCCCGATATTGGGACCTTCCGGTGTTTCGATGGGGCATATCCTGCCGTAGTGTGAGAAGTGGACGTCGCGCACCTCGAAACCGGCACGGTCACGTGAAAGTCCCCCGGGGCCCATGGCGGAGAGACGCCGCTTGTGCGTCAGTTCGGCCAGCGGATTTGTCTGGTCCATGAACTGCGATAGCTGCGAGCCCCCGAAGAATTCCCTTACAGCCGCCACTATCGGTCGGATGTTTACGAGGGCGCTGGGTGTGATTGCCTCCGTGCTGATGATACTCATGCGTTCCCTTACCACCTGTTCCAGTCGCAGGAACCCGATGCGGAACTGGGTCTGCACCAGTTCACCGATGGTCCTTACGCGTCGGTTTCCCAGGTGGTCGATATCATCGGGGTTGTCCTGTCCGGCGTTAATCAGGATAATATGCCTGATAATCTCGATGATGTCTTCGTTGGTCAGCGTCCGCTCTTTCAGGTCCACATCCACCCCGAGTCGTTTGTTGAGCTTGTACCTGCCCACGCTTCCCAGGTCGTAGCGTGCCGCCTCGAAGAAGAGACCGTGCATCCATTTCCTGGCATTGTCCAGCGAGGGAAGCTCCCCCGGGTGCAGCTTGCGGTACATATCGAGTAGCGCTTCCTTCTCGTCTTTGATGAGCGGGTCGCGTTCCAGCGTCGTGTCGATAAACTTATAGTCGGATACGCTTTCCTCTTTTTCAAACAGCTTTTGCAGTTCTTCGTCGCCGCTGTAGCCCAGCCCGCGGAGTAGTGTCGTTACCGGTATCTTGCGTTTGCCGTCGATTTTCGCCGAGATTACGTTACGGTTGCTGGTCTCGAATTCCAGCCAGGCGCCGCGTGTCGGGATGAGCTTGGCGCTGCACAATGACTTGCCGCTTACCGGGTCTTCCTCGCAGGTGAAATATACCCCGGGCGAACGGAGTAACTGACTTACCACCACTCGCTCGGCACCGCTGGTGATGAAGGTGCCCTTTGCCGTCATCAGCGGGATATCCCCGAAGAACAGGTCCTGTTCCTTGATTTCCCCGGTATCTTTTACCAGCAATCTGACCTTGACGTAGAGGGGGGCGGAATAGGTGAGGTCTCTTTCGTGGCATTCCTGTTCGGAATGGCCGGGGCGTGGTTCTCGGTACTCGTAAGCCACAAAGCTGAGTTCGAGCCGGTTTCCCGTAAGGTCTTTGATGGGGGAGACCTCTTCAAGTAACTGCCTCAGGCCTTCTTCCTGGAATCTCTGGAAGGAATCCAGCTGGACCTTGATCAAGTTGGGTACGTCGAGAACATGGGGGAGCTTAGCATAGGATTTCCTGGTGAGGGTATGTGATGTCCCGGGGACGGGCGCTGCTGATGAAAAAACCATCTCTACTCCTTAGTGAAGCACGCGAAATTCTTGTGTCTATAAACCAAATATTTCTAATGAAGATATATATGCGCATAGCACATGCAGCTATACAATGGATAAATATATATCAGGGTGGGTAAAAATTAAAAACACTTGGGGCATTATTACAGTAAAAAGAATACCACTAATTTATGCATTTTGTCAAGCCCCGTAGCTATTATTTTCCCGTATTGCAGGATTTTCTGGTATATTGTTTATTAACCCGGCGATTATTCGGGTACTATCCTGCTATAATATAGGGTAAGTTGTATGAGTAACAGACTGACCATTAACAGGTTATTTTTAGCGGTTATTACCACGGCGGCGGAAGAAATAGCTATTTATGTTATCTGGCGCTGGGCGCTGCCGGAATTTGGTATCAACCTTACAGTATCTGCTCTCATCGGTATGATGGTAGGGTGGGGTATCTTCAGCATTTTTCTTTTTCTCTTTGTCACCCGGATATTAAAAAGGCAGGTGCCGGTCGGCCATCCGTCGATGGTCGGTACCCGGGGCAGGGTAACCAGCCGGCTGTCGCCGGAGGGAATGGTCAGGATAAACGGCGAGCTCTGGGTCGCCAGGTCGTCGCATGATGATATTAACATCGGTGACGAGGTGGAAGTCGTCGGCGAGGACGGCCTGAAGCTGCTGGTGAATAAGGTAAGTGAATCCTAGCCTAAACGTTAAACAGGAAAGTAATCACGTCCCCGTCCTGGACAATATAGTCTTTACCTTCCAGACGCAATTGCCCCTGCTTTCGGGCTTCGGCGACACTCCCGCATTTAACCAGACTGTCGAAGCTGATTCCCTCGGCGCGGATGAATCCCTTCTCCATGTCGGTATGTATCTTACCCGCCGCTTTCACGGCCGTGGTTCCCTTTTTCACTGACCAGGCCCTGACCTCGTTGGAGGCGGTGGTAAAAAAAGTAACGAGGTCGGACAAATCGTAAGATATTTCGATAGTCCTTGCCAGCCCCGATTCCTGAAGTCCGTATTCGGCGCGGAATTCCCAGGCGGCGTCATCATCCAGTTGTGATAATTCCATCTCCAGCTTACCGCAGAGTGTGATGGCACGGCATTTCTCTCCGGAAAATTTTGCATTTATCTCCTCTTCCAGCGAGCTTGCCTCTGGCAGTTGCTCCTCCCCGATGTTTATCACGATGAGAAGCGGTTTGGCGGTGAGTAGCTGGTAGTTAGCGATAATCCGGGCGGCGGCACCCTCGGGGTGCAGTTCCCTGATGGGCCTGTCCTGTTCCAGGTCGGCCTTAAAAGCCAGCAGAATATCCTTTTCCGCCGTCAACGCCTGCCGCTCCGGGGCTCTGGCAGCTTTCATGGATTCTTCCAGTTTTTGCAGCCTTCTTTCTATGATGGCCAGGTCAGAGAAAACAAGCTCCATGTTCATGGTGGTGATATCCCTGGCGACATCCAGGCTGCCTTCGGAGTGGGGGATGCTGTCGTCAGCGAATGCCCGCACGACAGTGATTAGCGTATCGACGGTATTTAGCTGGTTGAGCAGTTCCCCGTCTAATCCCTTGTCCTGTGCCAGGCTCTTTACCGAGGCTCCCACGTCGATGTACTTCACCTCTACCGGTACCAGCTTTCTGGGATGGAGCATGTCGTTGAGGACGTTAAGGCGCGGTTCGGGCACCCTGGCGATGCCTACATGCGAGGAGATACCTTCGACGACGTGTGTTTTCGTGTCGGCCTGGCCACCGGTCAGCGCGTTAAAAAGGGTGGTCTTGCCGCTCTGGGGTAGACCTATTATACCGATGTTTATACTCATCAGCGTGATTTATGGTACGGAGTGAAGCGCGATTATCAGCGGCCCTTTTTAACTATTCCTTGGGCCCTCTTCAGGGCAAGCTCCCTGTCTTCGGTGATGTTCTTTTCATTACCCGCCAGCGCCAGAAGTACCTCCAGCGCTTCGTGCGTGTCCATGTCACCGAGCAGATTGATGGCTTGGGTCCTTATCTTTTTATCCAGGTGCGTATCGGTGGCGATATTGGCAAGTTTTTTCAGTTCTTCGTCCTGGGTAGGTTCTTCGGGAGTATCCGGCATCTTACTCACCTCTTGATTACAGCAATCGGGTACTTTCAATGCGATTATTCCCTAATACGGCGGTTTTGTCAACCTTACTCGTTGGCCTTTCTTGTGGTAAAATATAGGAACTTCTACCACGGAGTACCGAAAATGCTGTACGTCCTTATCGGCGAGGATGACTTTTCCATCCGCCAGGCGCTCGAGGAAATAAAGAAGACCATCGGTGATGATACCGCCCGACTGACCAATACCACCGTCCTCGACGGACGTCAGCTGACCATCGAGGAACTCAGGAATGCCTGCGAGACCGTTCCTTTCCTTGCGGAGAAACGACTCATCATCGTCGAAGGACTACTAGGGCGTTTCGAATCTGTCGCGAGAACAGGCAGGAAGAGAGCAAACAATCGGTCCGGCGAGGATGATGTCAGGGCTTTCACCGACGTCATGAAACAGCTTCCGGAGTTCACGGAACTGGTGCTTACCGATGGTAAAACAGGTGGTAATAACCCTCTCCTGCGGCAACTTACCGCTATTACCGGGGTGCGTTCGTTCCCGCTGCTCAGGCAGTCTCAGCTCCAGCGGTGGATTATCAAGAGTGTGGCGTCCGGGGGTGGCAGCATCTCGCCCCAGGGGGTAAATTCTCTGGCTGACTTCGTCGGTAATGACCTGTGGCTTATGTCCAACGAGATTGAAAAGCTCATCGTATACGCCGCAGGACGCCGCATCGAGGAATCGGACGTGCGTGCTCTGGTCAGCAATGCCCGGGAAGCCGGCGTCTTCGCTATGGTGGACGCCATCATCGAGCTCCGGACAAGTAAAGCCCAGGAGTCTTTGCAGCAGTTGCTCAGGCAGGGTGTTGCTCCCGCCCAGTTGCTAGTGATGATATCGCGGCAGGTCAGGATTATCTTTCAGATTAAGGAGCTGCGGAATCAGAAGAAGACGCGTGCAGAGATTCAGAAAAAACTGGGACTTACTTCCGACTTCGTTCTGAAGAAGGCCTGGGAGCAGTCGGACAGGTATTCGTCAGCCAGGCTCAGGGAGATATACCACCGGCTTCTGGAGACTGACCTTTCCATCAAGACGGGCAGGTATGACGGCGACCTTGCCCTTGATATCCTGATTGCCGAGCTTACCCGGCAGGGCGCCGTTCGTTCTTGACAAAATCATAAAATAGGCTAAAGTAATATTAACATGACGCAGTTTGATTCACCTGTTGTGGCGGTTGATATCGGCGGTACCAAGATTATGACCGCCGTTTTTTCTAATGATGGACGGATGCTGGCGAAAGATGTCTGCCCGACTTTAGTCGATGAGGGTGTTGACGCTGTAATCGAGCGATTGGCTTCGGCTATTTATACCATTCTCAACAGAAATGGACTCGTTACCTCGCGTCTGGCGGGTATCGGTATTGCCTGCGCTGGCGGTATAGATTCGGCCAGCGGCGTTGTCGTTACTCCCTCCCCCAATCTACCGGACTGGTTTGATATACCGCTGCAGGACATCATTGAAAAGAGGTTCAATATTGATACCTTTGTGCTTAATGATGCCAGCGCCGCAGCTCTCGGCGAGCAGCGCTTCGGCGCCGGACAGGAAGTTAAGAATCTGGTACTGGTTACTCTGGGCACCGGTATCGGTGGTGGCATTATTATCGAGGGTAATCTGTATCTTGGTGCCCGCGGCAGTGCCGGCGAGCTGGGCCACATGACCGTCGATGAAGGGGGACCCGTTTGTGGCTGCGGGAATATTGGATGCCTGGAAGTGATGGCGTCCGGTCGGGCGGTAGCCAGGGAAGCCATCAGGCGTCTGGTTCAGGGCGAGAAGTCCTCGTTGACCGAAATGGCTGATGGTAAAGTTGAAAGCATCACCACCGAGCAGGTGGCGGCCGCTGCCGCCGCTGGCGATTCGCTGGCTCTGTACGTTCTTTCCCGCGCCTCCCATTATTTGGGTGTGGGACTGGTGAACATCGTGAATGCTTTTAATCCGGAGATGATAATTCTCGGCGGCGGCATGGCGGAGTTGGACAGCCTCTACGTCGAGCCGGCTAAAAAACTGGTGATAGAAAGGGCATTTTCCATATCTACTCGGAACCTCAGCATCGTCACCGCGCAGCTCGGCAATGAAGCCGGGGTTTACGGCGCGGCGGCTTATGCTATTGAGCAAATAACCGGGAGGACGGCATGAAAATTCGTAAAGCGGTAATTATTGCGGCCGGTTATGGCACCAGATTTCTCCCCGCTACTAGGTCGCAGCCCAAGGAGATGCTGCCCCTGGTGGACAGGCCTATTATTCAATATAACGTCGAGGAAGCCATTAACTCCGGCATCGAGCAGGTAATATTCGTCACTGCCCGAGGTAAGCATACGATGGAAGACTACTTCGATGATTGTTTTGAACTGGAGCAGGTTCTGGAACGCAAGGGCGATGAAGAACGACTTCAGCAGATGCGCGAGGTGTCCCGTATGGCGGATGTCTGTTATATCCGGCAGAAAAAGCAACTGGGTATCGGTCACGCTATTCTCACGGCTAAAGATATCATCGGCAATGAGCCCTTTGCTGTGATGCTCCCCGACGATATTATTGATAGTAAGGTGCCCACACTAAAAAGTATGATAGATATTTACAGTAAATACGGTGCCGGTGTTGTCGCCGTCGAGAGGGTCAGTAAGGAAGATACCCGGAAATACGGCGTCATCGAGCCCAAAGATGTTTCGCAAGGTGTTTACGAGGTATTGAGCCTCGTCGAAAAACCGGAACCGGAAAAGGCTCCTTCACGACTCGGCATCGTGGGGCGTTACATGCTCACGCCGGAGATATTCGAGGCTATTAAGATTACTCCGCCCGGGGCAGGTAACGAGATACAGATTACGGATGCCATGCAAATCCTGCTGAAGACGCAGAAGCTTTATGCCTACGAGCTGGAAGGACTACGTTATGACACCGGCTCGCCGCTGGGCTGGCTCAAGGCTAATATCGCCTTCGCCCTGAAGCGTGACGATATACGCCTAGGCTTACAGGATTATCTGGACAGGTTGTAAGAATAGCACTATCTGTAACATCCCCCGATTGACAGCTACCGCCACATATATCTAAAATGACAGGTAAGTAACTCACTGTTTTTGTCTGGAGTTTTTTGTGAACAGCGACGAAATACGTGCGGCATTTCTGAACTTTTTCGAAGAGAAAGGGCATAAAGTCCTGACCAGTTCTTCGCTGGTGCCAAAAGGCGACCCCACTCTTCTGTTGACCAGCGCCGGGATGGTGCAGATAAAACCCTATTTCCTCGGAGAAGCTAGGCCTCCCAGCAAGCGTCTGGCATCGTGTCAGAAGTGCTTTCGTACCACCGATATCGATGATGTCGGCGATGCCACTCACCTGACCTTCTTCGAGATGCTGGGCAATTTCAGCGTCGGCGACTACTTTAAAAAGGAAACTATCGGCTGGGCGTACGAATTTATTACGCAGACTCTCAAGATACCGCATGAACGTCTGTGGGCGACGGTTTACCTCGATGATGACGAGGCTTTCGGGCACTGGCGGGATATCGGTATCCCCGAGGACAGGATACTCAGGTTCGGCGAGGAGCATAACTTCTGGGGTCCAGTCGGCGATTCCGGACCCTGCGGACCCGATGTCGAGATTTTTTACGACTTCGGTGAGGGTGTCGGCTGCGGCAAACCCGATTGTCGTCCCAATTGTGAGTGCGGTCGCTTTACTGAAATCAGTACCTTGGTCTTCATGCAATACAACCAGGCTAAAGATGGCAAACGTTCTCCTTTACCCCGTCCGAGTATCGATACGGGTATGGGCCTCGAAAGGACGGCGGTTATCCTGCAGGGCAGGACCTCTGTCTACGAGACCGATTTATTCACGCCGCTGCTGGAATGCGTTAGCAGGCTCACCGGTAAGAAATACGGGGCTGTGCCTGACGATGATATCGCCATGCGAGTCCTGGCTGACCACGGTCGTGCCATAACCTTCCTCATCGCCGACGGCGTTATTCCCGGCAACGAGGGCCGCGATTACGTCCTGCGGCGCATCTTGAGGCGGGCT
>DUFB01000054.1 GCA_011192005.1 Dehalococcoidia bacterium | reverse complement strand
TGGTATAGCTTTGCTTAGATAACTTCTATAAAAAGTGATGGTTTTAGGAGAGATTCCGTCACGTCTTGTCCTTAGAAATAATTCTATAGCTTTGTTTACATCGTGACCGTTGTTTCTATTACTATTATTATCCAATTGTCGAAGTGTTTGGATTAACTTTTCAGACGGTGGTCGCTTGCCATTTTTAACCTGAGAAATATACGCCTTGCTTAATTTGCTTAACTCCGCAAGCTGAGTAACTGTTAGTTTGTTAAGCAATTTAGCCTCAATACATGGATTCGAATTCCATTGGGGGCATTTCTTATTCACGCTTCTGGTGTTGACGGTGAGATACCGCCCTTCCGCACTTTCAGGCTCATTTTAAGGGTAGCGTCATTTATGGAGCAGGGCGAATTATGGATTACTACCTCTGGTCGGCTTTATTATTCGTCTTTACCTCTGTTATTTATACCTTGTATATCTTGCAGAGAAAAGAGCGCCACGGCTCCGAACCTGTCTGAGGATCACAGGGCATACCATGCGTCAGCATGTTACAGTTCGACTCCGTAAATCCGTACTCCCACGGTTCTTTTTCCGGAAACCACCAGCCATGCTGGACACTGATAACACCGAGTGCAATGCCATCGGTGAGACTGGCTCTTTGTTTGATTCTGCCGCCTCTCGGGCTTTCAATCCAGACCCAATCTCCGTTTGTAATCGATAGCTCTTTTGCTGTATCGGGGTGAATCTCCACCTTCGGGTCAGGATTCAGTCGGCGCAGCGATTCAATCTGTCTGCCCTCGGAATGGAAAAACACCTGGGTTCTGGCTCCGGTTGTTGTTATTAGCGGGTATTCCTTAAAGAGGTCCGGCGTAGAATACGGACTTTCCGGAGGTTCGACATAACCGGGTAAAGGGTCATAGCCCATTTCTTTCAGGGCTGAACAATAAATTTCAAATTTACCAGATGGTGTTCTAAATCCCGCCTTTTCGTATTTTTTGTACTGCATATCGCCTTTGAGAATGCCAACATCCTGAAATTCCCGGAAAGTCATCCCGGTATCCTTCAACACCCAATCGCAATACTCGATGGCATCGCGCCACGGGAAACAGTCTTCCATCCCCATACGACGAGCCAGGTCGAACAGAATTTCCTTATCGTCCCGGCATTCACCGATGCTGGCCACCTTTGTCCGGGCGGTAACGCACCAGACCATATGAAGGTCAGGAATATCGTCGGTTTCCGGCCAGCTGGCTGACGGCAGGACAATATCGGCGAGTTGTGTCGTGGGAGTCATGAAAAGATCCGCGGCAACAATAAAATCAATTTTGCGTAATGCCTGAACCATTCTCAAACAATCACTGTGCCCGATTAACAGGTTACTTCCCATGATAAATAAAGCCTTTACGGGATAAGGCTTTTCCGTGAGTACTGCATTGATAAATTCTCCGGGTTGTATGGTCGTGCTCAGCTTATATTTGCCGGCTCCAATCATTTTCTGCTTCGAGTCAGGCTGTAGCATATCAGGTAATTCTATATCCGGATTGATGCGCGGTGCCTGTACCACCACGCCGGATGGGGGTACCCAGAAAGCGTCCCCGCCCGGGACATCCATATTACCCGTAATGCCGGATAATATCAGCAAAGAGCGAATAGTCTGGAAATTATTAACCCCCTGGTCAACGCCCACACCCCATTGCAGACAGGCTGGCTTGGTTGTGGAGTATAAACGCGCCGCCGCTTTTATATCCCCGGCAGAAACCCAGGTAATTTCAGCCACTTTTTCCGGGGAGTATTCTTTAATCCTTTCAGTAAGCTCCTTAAAACCGATAGCCCATTTATTGACAAAATCTTCATCAAATAACCCTTCTTGAATAATCTCGTGGAGCATACCCAGGGCCAGGGCGGCGTCCGTTCCGGGACGTATTTGCAGCCAGTAATCAGCCGCATCAGCCAGTTTCGTTTTTCTCGGGTCAACGACTATCAGTTTAGCCCCTTCGTTTAATGTCCGTGTCAGCTGGGAACTACACATGCCGTCGGAAGCACCCACTTCAGGAAGATTGCACCCCCAATTGAGCACACACTTTGGTTTGATTCCACCAAAACCATAGTAATCACATACGGGAAGGTCGCCGCAGGTCATCGCGGAGGCGATTAATCTGGGGCCATAGCAGAGATGAGCGAAACCGAGACGATTGGGAGTACCCAGGCTATTAAGAAAACGGTGAAACAATACATAGTAAGGCCTGCCGGTTCCCCTGGCACCGACGATCGATTCCGCTCCGTAATCCTGCTTTACTTTAAGTAATTCGGCACTCACCGTATCCAGCGCCTCGTCCCAGGTAATCCTCTGCCATTTATTTTCACCGCGGTCTCCCGACCTCTTCATCGGATATTTCAGTCGGTCGTGATGATACAAGAGTTCCGGGGCTGATTTACCTTTTACGCAAATATATCCCCGGGAAGTAGGGCTATCAGGGTCACCGGTTACTTTTACCAGCTTATCGTCCTTCAGATGCAGGAGGACACCACATACACCATGGCATCCCCGGCAGGTGGACCTGACTATACGCTCTGACATGATTTGGCGGTTAACTTTCGATTTAAACAGGATTTTCCTTTAAGTAAGATAAACCAATTAATGCCGGTAATATTCTATTGTACTCCCATGTCAATTTCCAATCAATCTCGTTACCCTGGCACTCATTGCAGATTTATCATTTTTCACCTTGATTTGAGTTGTGGTAATAATTTAAACTTGATTTATCAGTTGCTTCAGCAAAGGTTTGTTCTAGCAGCTATTATTATACGGAATAACTTAAATATGGAATTAGTAGTCCGTGAGATAGAGGCTGGTTTCTACAGGTATCAAGGGGGATAGAATGGAAAATATTAAGGATAAGGCAGCCATCGTGGGAGTCGGTTATACGGTGCAGGGTAAAGTCCCGGGACGCAGCTCCATGAGTTTTCACCTGGAAGCTGCTAGAAACGCCATCGCCGATGCCGGGCTGAAAATAGAGGACGTTGATGGATTGTTGATGCAGCCGCCTATGGCGGCCATGGGTGACCCGATGGTGGCGCCAGCTTATCTATCACAGCAGCTGGGAATACGCGTGAGGTTCATGGCAGCTCATGATGACTGGGGGGCTTCAGCGGGTTGTCTCGCCCAGCATGCTGCCTGGGCTGTCGTCCATGGAATGGCCAATTATGTGGTCTGCACCTATGGAGAGAACGCTTTATCAGGCGCCGGTGAGTATGGCAACGCTTTAAACGGGGGAATTGAGTACGGGATGTTCGGGGCGGTAGCGGGCTACGCGCTGGCAGCACGGCGCGGCATGCACGAGTTCGGAACCGGACCGGAAACCTGGAAGGAGATAGCCATCGCCCAGCGCCGGTGGGCCAATCTCAATCCCAATGCCAGGTATTATCAGCAACCGATGACCGTTGAAGATTATTATAACTCGAGAATGATCGTCGACCCCTTTCGCCGGGCGGATATATGTCTTGTCAGTGACGGCGGCCGGGCTTTTATCGTGACAACGGCGGAAAGAGCCAGGGACCTTCGTCATCGATCCGTTTTCATCATGGGCATGGGGCAGGATCATCCGTCGACCAATGTTCCCCAGGCGACCCATCTCGCCGGACCTTCCGGGGCGGTAGTCTCCGGAGCCACAGCCTTTAAAATAGCCGGAATTACCACGGATGATATCGATGCCTGCGAGATATACGATTGTTTTACTTATACCGTGGAATTAACCCTGATGGGCTATGGCTTCTTTGGGCCCGGTGAAGGCAAGGACTTTCTCAAAGCCGAACGCCTGGCTCCCGGGGGCGATTTCCCGGTGAACACCTCCGGCGGACAGCTTTCTGAGGCTTATTTTCAGGGATTCACCCCGCTGGCTGAGGCCATAATGCAACTACGGGGTGATGCTGGTGAAAGACAGCTCGGGCCGGTGACCAACACCAGAGAGCCTGAAATCATCATCGTAAGCGGTAACGGCGGCGTCCTGCAAACGCACAGCACACTCATTCTAAGGAGGTAAGTGGTTATGGTATATGAAAAGCCATTACCGGTCATTAACGAAGACAACGCTCCGTACTGGGAATATTGCCGGAGCCATGAACTCCGTATGCAAAAATGCACGGACTGCGGGTATGTTCGGTTTCCTGTAAGCATTGTGTGTCCAAAATGTAACTCGATGGCTGCGGAGTGGACTCCATTGAGTGGTAAGGGTAGGGTATACAGTTATGTGGTTTATCACATGGCTTATCATCCCTCGTATAAAGGGGATATTCCTTATATTGTAGCTATCATCCAGTTAGATGAGGGGCCGAGGATGGAAAGCAATATAACCGACTGTAAAACCGAAGACGTACGGATAGATATGCCTGTTGAAGTGTATTTCGATGATGTTACCGAAGACATATCGTTACCTAAATTCAGACCAGCAGCATAATAACAGTTTAAGGAGGGTGAAGGTGGCATATAAGAATCTGCTATATGAGAAGGATAACAACCTCGGTTTGATAACAATCAACCGACCCGATGTCTTGAATGCCCTGAATATAGAAGTGTACCGGGAATTGTACGACCTGTTCCAGGAAATTGAAAATGATGCCGGTGTTCGCGTGGTAATACTTACGGGTAGTGGCCAGAAGGCCTTCGTAGGCGGGGCTGACATCGCTTACATGAAGGATAAGACCAGCGTTGAAATTGAAGAATTTGTAATTGCCGCCCGGAAGACCGGCGATAGAATCTTTACGCTGAGTAAACCTGTTATTGCCGCTGTTAATGGCTATGCCCTGGGGGGAGGGTGGGAATTGGCCATGGATTGCGATATTATTCTCGCCTCGGATAACGCCAGGTTCGGCCACCCGGAAATAACTCTAGGGATAGTTCCCGGCGGCGGTGGCATGCAGCGACTTCTCCGGGTAGCCGGGATATACAAGACCAAGGAGCTCATCTATACCGGGGATATCATTGATGCCAATACCGCAATGGCTATGGGGATGATTAACAGGATAATACCCCGCGAGAATTTGATGGCAGAGGCCAGATTACTGGCGGAGAAACTACTGAGCAGAAGCAGCGTGGCTCTATATTACGCAAAAAAAACTATCAACGGCGGTTATGGCATGAGTCTGGCCTCGGCACTGGATTCAGACGAGAATTTCTTCGCCCGCTGTTTCGCCACCGGGGACCAGAAAGAAGGAATGCAGGCATTTCTGGAAAAAAGGAAACCGGAATTCAGGAATAAATAGAGTATGTTTCTGCGGTCTTCCTGACTGTGGTGTCCTTTATAGAATTAGTCAACCTTATTTATTCCCACAGGTGCGGAATCACGTAATCAAGACCAAGACTCCTTAGCGTTTCCGGTTTTGGTTTACCGGTCTTCTCATCCCAGCCCATGAGAGTATAGTAGTTATTAAGCATTTCATCCCATTTTTCCATGATACCGCGCCCTTCTGCCATGCCATCCGACGGTGTTGAGCCGTATCTTGGTGACGGAGCATCGAGTTCAGCGCCGATACCCTGACGTAAGTTGTATGCTCTCGCCAAGTTCACCGCCCGCCTGCCAACGGTCATCGCTTCCTCAAAATCCAGATTCCATCCGGTAGCGGCATTGACTGCCTGGCACATTAATTCCAGTGCGGTTGCCGTTTGAAACCGGCATGTTACCATGGAATCTTCAAAGACCATCGCACCTTTTATTTTTGCTTCCACGGTTGATATCGTCTCATGGTCGAAGGCATCATATGTTTCAGATAGACCAAGTAATTTGTAAGGTGCCTTGGACTGTGTCTCCAGAGTGCTGGTATTGGAAACGCAGGTATCAAAAAGTTCCAGCCACATGGCGCGATGGTCGTGACTGCGCGGGGTGTTACCTTTCAGAGTATGGATAGCCAGGTTTTCCGCCCCTCCACCTATTTGTTGAGCTGCCCTCATGACACCTTCCGCCAGTATGCTCCCGAAACCCTGGCGGCTGGCAATCTTATTAAGCATCTCCATTATCGCTTCGCCGTTACCCCAGGTCATTTCTATACCATCGGTAGTATCCCTGCTCAGGATACCCTTTTCATAGCATTCCATCACCCAGGCTATAACCCAGCCGGACTCGTTAGTATCCAGACCCAGACGATCAACTTCGTTAGCCAGCACCGTGCTTGTTGTCATGTCATCTATACCAACTAATGAGCTGAAGGAAGCCAGTCCTTCATATTCAGGCTCTTCCACCACGCGACCAGCGTACTTTCCTTCGGTAATTTCCCCCATGTGACAGTGAGTTGAAGAACACGCCCAACACGGACTCGGCTTGGCTTTGAGTTTTGTCCTGATGTTCTGCGGTGTGTATGCATCCAGTTTATCAACATCAATAACGTGAACACCGGTTATATAGTTTTTAACCGGAATAAAGCCCACGTTACTGGCGGTAATGATAGCAGGCAGAGTCCCTTCTTTGTAAATGGAGTCATAAAACTTGTCTGCCAGAGTATTGGCCAGGATTTCCCTGGATAATCTTGATAAAGCCTGCTTGTCTTTGAGTGGTATTGTGTTTTTACTCCGGCTAACCACAATAGCCTTTAGTTTCTTGGAGCCCATTACCGCGCCAACCCCGTTGTGAGCCGCTATATGTCCCATGTCAGCGAAAATACAGGCGAACTTGACCAAGTTCTCACCGGCCGGGCCGATACTCAGGACACTTACTTCCCTCTCCCCTTTTTGTAATTCATGTTTGATAGCTCGATCGACTTCATAAGTGTTTTTACCCAGAAGATGGCTGGCGTCTCTGAGTTCAGCCGTGCCATCATGAATATAAAGGTAGACCCAGTGAGGCGCCGAACCCTGCAGAATAATGCCGTCATAACCGGAAAACCTGAGGAATGCCCCGAAGAAGCCATTAGCCTGGGTGCTGGCGACTCCGTTAGTTAGAGCACCTTTGGATACCACCGCAATCGCTCCGGAACCCCCTATTCTTGTCCCTCCCAGAGGTCCCGAGCATAATATGAGACGATTTTCAGGGTCAGACCAATCTGTTTCCGGAGAGACCTCGTCATAGAGATATTTTATCCCCAGAGTTGCGCCACCGATATATTTTCTCAGGGTATCTTCATCCAGCAACTCGATGGTGTTCTTTTCCTCGGACAAATCGACCCTCATTATCCTGCCATTATAACCGTAGATTTGACGGGAGTTGGGCGATGCCTGTTTTTCTCTATTGGCCATACTCCTAAACTATCCTTTCATTAATATTTCATCAGTGCTACAAATAATGTACCAATGTATCTATAATCTATCAACTGAAAAAGTTATGTGCAAATATATAAAATCAAACAACATGGTGTCAAGGCAGGATTGTGGGTAGATACAACACAACACATTATGCTGACATTAACTCGGTTAATTCATTGATGTCCTTTAGTCTGTCCAGCTTCATTATCAGGTCGATGATATTATCGATTTGCGAATCATCGAGGACGTATGAAGCATTGTTCCTGAACTTGGCCACTATTTCTCCGTCGGTCAATTTTGCTCTTGGATTCCAGCTATCACCCGGGATATCAACCGATTCAGCTCTAAATCTGCCCTTTCTGGATACCACTTCTATCGAAGTAGGGGGCTGACTGAAGATTTTCCCCGGATGCCCGGACCACTCCGCGGACATTCGCAAAGCATCCGGATGTTCTCCGTGGGTGATTTTCCTGGTCATCTCCGCAATCTTGCGGTTCTTTAAGGTCTCTTCTTTTACCCATTCGGGACCCGGCTTTACCCGGTACACGGTGCAGGCCAGGGCATAGGTGATACTATCGACTGCCAGCCAGAGTTCTTTTCCTTCAGATTCCACCCACTTATCAGCGGCGGCGAACGTGGGTAACGTCAACGCCAGGGGATGAGTATTGGCTATTATCTGGTCTATATCTTCCGGTTTAAGGTCGTGCTCCTTAATAATATCTTTAAGCAGTTTTATGCCGGTATGGAACCAGCGGCAAAGAGGGTAGGGTTTAATGCCGGCATCCATGATATACCAGCGTTCTCCCAGGTCTGCCAGGAAAGTATCATTATCAAATTCAGCAGCTCCCAGCAGGGCTGTCAGACCTCTTGGCCCATCCAGGATAGAGGGGTCTCCGATATAACCATATTGAGTACATAGCGCTGCCATAATCCCGCTGGAGCAGAACCATCCCGCATCCCCGTATTTATTGAAATTACCCGGGGGCGTGAAAACAAATTTACTTTCGATAGCCCCGGGAACAAAATAACCCGCGATGCCCAGTGTATTGATCATTTGCGATTTATCGAATCCAAACATCTTGGCCGCAGCTATAGCTGCAGCAAACGTATTAAAACCCATGCTTGCGTTGCCACTCACCGCAACTCCTTGCTCGGGATCGGGGCGGAAAGAAGAACCGCAAATCCCGCTTCTGGCAGCGAAATCGTAGGCCAGGACGGTAGCCAGGATAATATCCTTACCGGTACCCTTAACCCTCTCGCCAGCGCTTAGAGCGGGAAATACAGGTACGCCGCCGATGTGCCGGTTATTGTACAAAGTCTCATCCATATCGAGAATATTTGATAACTTACCATTGACGTAGGCAGCATTTGCACATTGCAGCCTGTCACCACTCCCTATCACCACAGCTTCCGGTTTTCCTCCCAGGTCCCGACCCAGTGCGATTACCTTCTTACCCCAATCGATAGCATAGCCACCCAGAGCACAGCCGAGGTTATCCAGAATATACAGTTTTGTCTGGTGAATAACCTCGGTGGGTATATCGTTAAAGGAAAAAGTAGCCAAGAAATCCGCCCATCTCTCCGTTATCTTTGCCGTCATTCTATATCCTCCACATGTCAGCTTGTACCTGCAAATTTATAACACCTTCTTCTGCTATGTCAATCCGATCATTCAAATAACCTGATGACCCGATTGAAAGAAACCGTTAAATTTTGACAAAATGCACGATACCATATAATATAAATCCGCTGTCTATTTGGTTAATGGGTTATCAAAGCCAGATTACGGTAATTATCTAGACGGGGGTTAAATAATGGTTCAGGAATTGAAAGGTAAGTCGGCGGTGGTAACCGGGGGTGGCGACGGAATTGGCAGAGCTACTGCTTTAGCTCTGGCTGAGGCAGGAGCAAGCGTTGTTGTAAATGATATTGGCCGTGAAAAGGATGATAAAAGTGCCGCTGACAGTGTAGTTGAAGAAATTAAAGAAGTCGGTGGTACAGCGGTTGCCAATTACGATAGTGTGGCCTCGATGCAGGGCGGTAAAAACATCATTCAGACCGCTGTCAGTAACTTCGGTCATATTGATATTCTGGTAAACTGTGCCGGCAACTTTAAACAGATAACAACCATGGAAATAACAGAGGATGATTGGGACTCCATTATGGCCGTTCATCTGAAAGGCCATTTCAGCTGTATCAAAGCCGCCCTTCCCGAGATGATAAAGCAGAAAAACGGCCGGATCATCAATATATCCTCGCGCGCAGCCACCTTCGGTGCTGCAAGTCCTGCCTATAATACTGCCAAAGCCGGTATTTTGGGGTTCACATCAATGCTTTCAGAGGAGCAACGGGAAAACGGTATTACCGTTAATGTCATATTACCCAGTGCCCGGACCAAGCTCTTCTCAGGACCGGCGCCATCAATCGGGGATAATATGCCGATTTCATCCGAACGTGGCCCGGAGTTCGTGGCACCGGTAATCGCCTTTCTGGCAACAGATCAAGCCCGTAATATCACCGGTAAGTACATTTATTCTTCAGGTGGATACATCTGTATCTACGCCCGACCCCTGCAGTTACCCGGTGAAGCGCATATTCTCCTTGGCAAGTCAGGGAAATGGACTATTGAAGAGCTCGGCCAGGTACTTATTCCGTTGATAGGATGACCAATCCAGAAACAAGAAAACAGAGAATGCCTAGGGTGCGAGGAGCTGTGCCAGGGCACTGATTTCTTTCATCCGGTCAAGCTCCTCCACTCCCTCGATAATCCTGTTAATCTGCGTATCTTCGAGTACATATGAAGCGTTATTCCTGAATTTATCGATTATTGCCGTATCGGCCAGCCTGACTCGTGGATTCCAGCTATCACCCGGAATATCGGTCGATTCCGCGGTGAAATGACCCTTGCTGGAAAACACCTCGATGGATACCGGTGGCTGGCTGAAGAGTCTTCCCGGGTGGCCGGACCAATTAGCGGCCATTCTGACCGCATCAGGGTGTTCACCGTGGGTTATCTTGCGTGTCATTTCGGCGATTCCGGGATCATTAAGAGTTTTTTCCTTAGCCCACTCAGGTCCCGGGAGTATTCTGTAAACAGTACAGGCTAACGCATAGGCAAAGCTGAATTGTGAGAACCACAGGTCCCTATTTGTTGACTCGGCCCATTTATCGGCAGCCACATACGTCGGCAGGGTGATGCCGAGGGGATGAGTATTTACTATTATTTTTTCAATGTCCTCCGGCTTAATATCATGCTTATTGAGAATACCCTCAAGTAATCCTATACCGTTATGGAACCACCTGCAGGTGGGGTAAGGTTTAAATCCGGCATCCATGATATACCAGCGTTCCCCCAGCTTTTCCAGGAATGTATCGTTGTCGAATTCCAGTGCGCCCAGCAGCGCCATTATTCCTCTCGGGCCGTCTAAAATTGAGGGGTCTCCGACATACCCGTTTTTCGCACATAGAGCAGCCGTAATACCGCCGAGGCAGAACCAGCCCATATCGGCCGACTTGTTAAAATTTGCCGGCGGTGTAAATGAAAACTTGCTTTCAATAGCACCGGGGGCCAAATAGGCGGCAACACCGATAGTATTGGCTATTTGCTGGTTATCAAATTTCATGATTTTTGCCGCGGCAATGGATGCGGCCAGCGTATTGAAACCGCTACTTCCATATATACTGGACACGACACCCCGTTCCGGATCGGGACGCCATATACTTCCACAGAGGGCGCATCTGGCACCGAAATCATAGGCCAGGACTGTTGCCAGAATGACATCCCTGCCGGTTGCACCAGCCCTTTCACCAACACTCAATGCAGAGAAAAACGGGACTCCCCCAATATGCCTTGTTTGATACAGTGTTTCGTCCATATCAAGTACGTTTGATAACTTACCATTTACATAAGCCGCATTGGCACAATGCAGCCTGTCGCCGCTTCCGATTACCGTTGCCTCCGGTTTGCCTCCCAGGTCCCGGCCGAGAGAAGTTACTTTCTTACCCCAGTCGATAGCGTAGCCTCCCAGAACACAGCCGATGCTATCCAGTATATGCAGCTTTGATTGATGCACAACCTCGGCAGGAATGTCATCATAAGTAAACGTGCTTAAGAAATCCGCCCATTTCTCCGTAATCGTCATTGTCATATTGGGTTCCCCTTCAAGATAAAAATATTATATCGGTTTAAACATATAGTAAATGAGTGTGTTAATTCTACCACTGGTAATAGATATATACCAATTATTATCTCTTACTTCTGAATATGTCTGTATCAATCTATAAATAATTTTACTTAATAAATGTATATATCAGCTCAAAACAGGTATCTCCTGAACAGCGAGCTTCAATTGATATAAACTCTCTGTATATTATATATTTATACTAAATATATCCGAACTCGTGCCTGGGGACAACCAACATAGCAGGAATATTGAAAAAAGAGGGGTAAAATGGCAGAAACCTTATACGGTAAATATATTCAAAGAGAGCCTTTTAAGAGAGGACGTAATGAAGAGGTTGTTGAGCCGATGATGCATCTGGACGGCGAGAAGGATGGGGCAGGAGCTAATCTTACCGTAAGCCAATCCTGGATTACCAAACCTTTTCGCATGATTAAGCAACCTCATTCACATGACCATGACCAGTTTCTAGTATTCTCGGGTACAAATCCGATGGATGTGCGGGATTTTGGAGCCGAGATCGAGATATGTCTGGGTGAACAGGGTGAAAAACATGTCATTAATGGCCCGGTAATTGTCCATATCCCCAGCGGACTGATGCACGGCCCGCTCGATTTCATAAGAATCGATAAACCCATATTGTTTCTGGATATCTATCTGGCGCCAACATACGTCAGAAAATAAATAACTCTTTTACCTTTATCTTCTTCTGAAGAAAAGGTGCCTCACTCCTTGACAACCTTTGATTCCCCTTTATAAAGAGCAATATGTGAGAAGGAAGAATTCTTGGTAGCTCCATGCCAGTGGACCTCGCCGGCTGGTATAAATACAACCGTTCCCGGTTTTACCGTGTATTCCTTTTCTTTAGTGGCGATTATCCCCTCACCATCGGTTATGTATAGAATTTGCTCCGCGGGGTGGGTATGAAAATGGAGTCTGGCTCCCGGACTGAAAGTAACGAAAAGGACTCCAAATCCCCCGGAAGTATTAGCATCGATCAACCTCTGCATGGAGATCGGACCGCGGGCAACCATTGGGTCTCCAGCCGGGCTCGGTGTGGTCTCAACATCTTTCTTATTCACAATTATCATGATTTCCTCCTGAATCGTAAATATATTATTAAGCTATTTCAAGCTAGCTTTACGCACGTACTTTAATCCCGGTTAATTCTTCCAGACGCAGAATCACTGCATCGACATGCTGGTCTCCGAGACCGGCCGCTTCTGCTTCAATAAGTTTCTGCTCCATGACCGCTCCCAGGGGTAGTGGCACATCATAGTCTTTACCCAGTTCCAGTGCCAGTCGGGCATCCTTGCGTCCGAGGCTCAGTCTGTAGGCCGGTGAAAAATCACCCCGGAGCACGCCCTGCTGGTATTGTTGCAGAGCCCAGTTATTGCCGGTACTGATCGTGATTATATCCCAGAGTACCTGAGGATTGATGCCGGCTTTCACACCCAACACAAAACCTTCAGCGGTTATTGAGCTACAGGTAAGGGCAATCATATTGTTCACCAGTTTGGCGATATTACCGCAGCCCACATTACCCAGATGGAATATTTTCTGTCCCATCGTTTCCAGGATGCTCCTGACTTTCTCTAAAGTAGACGAATCACCACCGACCATAATAGTCAGGCTACCCAGTTCTGCGCCTCTGGTTCCTCCGCTTACAGGAGCGTCCAGTACCGCTACTCCCATTTTCCTGGCATCATCGGCAATCCGGCGTATGGTTAAAGGAGAGTTGGTACTCATATCTATGTAGATATCGCCGTCTTTCCAGCCCGATTTCAAACCGTTTTCTCCGTAAACAACCTGTTCAACATCCTGCGGGGTCGGCAAGCTGGATATCACTACCTGGCATGTTTCCGCTATTTCCCCGGGGTTTTTACCCCATTTTGCTCCTTTATCCAAAAGAGCATTTGCTGATTCTTTAATCAGGTCGTGGACTACCAGAGAGTATCCGGCACTAAGTATGTGCCTGGACATATGCTTTCCCATTTGTCCTATTCCTATAAAGCCAACATTCATCTATGCCTCCTTTCTTCACCTGAATGCGGGGGATTTATAAAACATTCAGAAGTGTATCATTCGGTGGTAGCATTGTCAATTTGTTGAATTGACGTAAATATCACGGAAAGAGTACAATAAGTTTTCAGCCGGATTTATTGCCCGCGAATCCGGGATATCTTTCAATTAGCATTGAGAAAGGAAAATCTTAAAATGGCTGATATAAAATATCAGGAATACTTCATCAGAGAGCCGATAGAAATAGGGAAGTTTGCCCCGTGCCTGCGGTATACCAGCGACTTTGAAAACACCAGTTTTGCCATACGATGGCATTACGTTACCGAACCCTGGCTCATGGAAGAGGAACCTCACGCCCACGACTTCGACCAGTTTACCTGTTTTCTGGGCGGTAACCCGAAAGATATTCGGGATTTTGGCGCGGAGGTCGAATTGTATCTCGGGGAGGAAGGGGTGCGACACTTAATCACAACGACTACTATCGTTCATATTCCCAGGGGATTGATTCATTGTCCGCTAAACTTCAAAAAAATTGACCGGCCGATTATGTTTATTAACGTTCCACTCACCTCCAGATACGTCAAGAAGGAGATAGCCTCAAGCCAGACTTAGATTTCAACTGCTTGTGGGGCGGTAATCTCAGCTGTAAACACACTTTTAGAAAAAGAGGCAAGGTGAAACTCAAAGATAAAGTAAGTATTATTACGGGAAGTAGTCGTGGACTTGGTAAAATGCTTGCCACCCATTTTGCCAGAGAAGGTGCAAAAGTCGTGGTAGTTGCCCGCACCGAAGTTGAGGATCAGCGCCTGCCGGGTACCATATACAAAACGGCTGAGTTAATCACGTCCGAAGGCGGTTATGCTCTTCCCGTCAGGTGTGATGTTACCAATGAGCAGAGCGTGGTGGAAATGGTCGAAAGAGTACTTGACGAACTCGGGCAAATAGACGTCCTGGTAAACAATGCCGGGACCGCTTTTCCCGGTCTGATAACAGAAACACCCTTGAAGCGATGGGAATTAGTCCTCCGGGTAAATCTAACCGGGGCTTTTTTATGCTCCAAGGCAGTGTTACCATCGATGGTAAAAAGTAAGTGCGGCAGTATTATTAATATTACATCAATCGACGCTGTCACCCGTACGTCCGGTTTTACTGGCGCTGCTTACGCCGCCTCAAAAGCAGCTTTAGAACGATTTACCTGGTCACTAGCCGCCGAAGCAGGCAAATATAACATCTCTGTGAATGCACTGAAACCTAAAGAGGGTATAGAAACCGAAGGGCTGATGGTGGTTTCACAGGGGGCAGGCAGGGAACGATGGGAATCGCCGGAGAATTTTATCAAGGCGGCAATCTTTTTAGCCAGTCAGGATGCCACCGGGGTTACGGGTGTGGTGGCCTCGGATGAGGAATATTGTCTCTGGCACGGTTTATGATGAAAAAAATTCAACCTTCAACCACCCTATGGACGGGCAAGGTAGTTGCGAATGGATAACTCTGAGGCTCAATCTGCCTTATCTCCCTACCTGATTCTCGACCTGACCGAAGGGGGATGCATGATCGGAGGGCGGTTGCTGGCCGACCTTGGAGCACGTGTAATCAAAATCGAGTCTCCCGGGGGCAGTCCTTCCCGCATCGGTCCCTATTATAAAGATGATATAAATCCAGAGAAGAGCTTATTCTGGTGGGCTTATAACACAGGTAAATCGGGAATTACCCTTGATATTACCAGACCGGAAGGAAAAGAAATATTCAGGGATTTGGTCCTCAGGGCAGATGCCGTACTTGAGAGTTTTGAACCGGGATACCTTGATGGCCTGAAGCTGGGATATAATAACTTACGCGAGATTAAACCTGGCATAATACTAACATCAATTTCGCCTTTTGGTCAGAACGGGCCCAAGTCCCTATATCGAGCCAGCGATCTGACTATCTGGGCCACCGGCGCCTATCTTTTTGCCTGCGGGAATCCCGGGCGCGCTCCTACTTGGATCAGCTTTCCTCAGGCTGGCCTCTTTGGGGGAGCCGAAGGTGCTATCGGGACAATGACGGCTATCTGGCACCGTAATAATACCGGCGAAGGCCAGCACGTTGATGTTTCGATGCAAGAGAGTGCTTTGTCTCCTAACCTGAATGTATTGCAGATGTGGGGCGTTAGCGGTGTAGAATTCCATCGGCTTGGTGGTGCATTATACGTTCCCAGTACCGGTGTTCAGCAACCTATCTATTTCAGGTGTCGGGACGGTTATGTGATGATACTGGTCCAGGGCGGGAATGAACCGTTTATTTCCTCCTCCGCCAGATTGGTAAAATGGATGGAGGAAGAAAAAATGGCTCCAGACTGGTTAATAAGGTTAAACTGGCAGACTGATTATGACGCGACAACCATGGGTCAACAGACAGCCGACAGGGTGGGAAAGATAGTTGAAAGGTTTACCCTGACAAAGCAGAAAGCGGAGTTATACCGAGAAGGGGCTATTAAAAGGAAGATAATGATTGCGCCTGTTTCAACGACCAGAGACATCAGCGAGGACCTGCAACTTGAATCCAGGAACTACTGGGAAAAGGTGCACCACGATGAACTGGATGGCTCCATTATTTATTGTGGTCCCTTTGTAAAAATGAGCGAAACACCTCTAAAGTACAGGAGCCGGGCGCCTATGATAGGTGAGCATAATGACGAAATTTTCGGGCACGAGTTAGGTATTTCGCCAGCACAAATAGATACTCTAAAACAGAAAGACATTATTTAGGAAATGATGAACGAGCAGGTTTTTAGTGGTATAAAAGTGGCTGAATTCGCCTGGGTGATTGTTGGACCGTCTACTTCTCGTTATCTAGCGGAGCACGGTGCGACCATCGTTAAGATTGAGTCGCACAAGCGATTGGATACGTTGCGCAGTACCAGTCCCTTCGCGGGAAACAGACCGACGGTCGATAGCAGTATGGCCTTCGGACGTCATAATCCCAATAAATACAGTGTCAGTATTGATTTGCAGCACCCGAACGGTCGGAAGCTTGCCTGGAAACTAATTCAATGGGCTGATATCGTCACCGAGTCTTTTTCTCCAGGTACCATGGAGAAATGGGGACTGGGTTATGAGGATGTTAGGAAACTAAAGCCCGATATTATCTATCTCAGCTCCAGTATGCAGGGTCGAGGAGGTCCTCATTCCGGTTACGCGGGTTATGGCATGAATGCCGTCAACCTTTGCGGTTTCACGGAAGTCAGCGGTTGGAAGGATATGAGACCGGCTGCTCCCCACGGGGCATACACGGATTATATAAGCACGCGTTTTGACGCTCTGGCTTTGATCAGTGCCCTTGATTACCGCCGCAGGACGGGTAAGGGACAGTGGATAGAGCAGTCTCAATTCGAGACTTCACTACACTTCTTCGCACCACCAATTATGGACTATCAGATTAACGACCGAATTATGGAAAGGGACGGTAATCGAAGCCCAGAAGCAGCACCTCACGGGGTTTTCCCCTGTAAAGGGGATGATAACTGGATAACGATTGCCGTCCTGGATGATGAACAGTGGTGTAATTTCTGTGACGCCATAAGCCAGCCAGGCTTGGCCAAGCGGAAAGAATTCGCCACCCTTGCTGATAGAAAAAGGAATGAAGATGAACTTGAAAAACTTGTTTCCGACTGGACCAAACGTCTGATGCCCGACGACATCGAATCGCGATTACAGGAGGCAGGAGTCCCTTCCCATATCGTTGCCAGACCCAGGGATGTTTATGAAGATATTCAGCTTAAAGAGCGCGCCTACTTCGTCCCTATTGACCACCCGGTAATGGGTAAGCAATCTTTTGAGCCGCAATCGTCTTTCATCCTGTCCAAGACTCCCCGCCAGATAAGCAGGCCCTCTCCTTGCCTCGGCGAGCATAATGAATTGGTCTTTAAAAAATTCCTGGGTATGTCCGATGAGGAAATAGCCGAACATATTGCGGATGGGAGCATCACCACGGAACTGCCCGGACAGTTTAAAGTCAGTATGTAGCTGCTTTAAGGTAAATTAGATCAATCCCTTGAATAAGGCTTTCCGTAAAGGATAGTAGTGGGTGACACTAGATGTAATTAAAATTTGAATTTACATCAGTGGATTCGAACATGTCTTATCATCTATCACGTCCCACGGCAAGCAGTTTTGCCAGTCTATTTTTATCACGGTTTCATCGGCTATCTATGTATCGCCTATATTTTTAGGTGAATAACCTTTGATACTATCAGTGGCATATTGCGTGAATTTCTGAATCCACTCGTAAATCGTTGCGATAGAAGGTGCGTTGCCGTGTTCCTGCAATAAGTGCCTGCGAATCGGTTTAATCGGCATACCCTCATAATAGGCATTGAGTGCCGATGATACCTGATTGGCGGGTGTTTTCATATAAACCAAAGTTACGTCATTCTTAAACTTACTCCCGCAGTCATTACAGAAGTAACGCTGAACACCTTTATATAAACCGTATTTTCGTACACGACTTGAGTCACAAAGTTTACACTATATATGATTTTCCATTTTCTTCCCCCAATTCCTTAATATGTTTACCAATATTTATACGTATTTCAATAAAGTGTTCTCTAACATAATCTTCAAATTCAAATATTCCTGAAAACATAGGTAAAGACAAAATATCAGTCAATCCGTAACTCCGGTTTTTATAATTTGCCTTTATTTGTAATGGCCTCTCTTTTGTTAATATGAGATTATTTAGTGTTTCAGAAACAGCAATGCGTTTTTTAATTAGATTGTTTAATTCTATATCCGTTACGTAGTTTCTGATTGACGTTAATTCCTTCATCAATTTGGAATACGCACCCTTTGTTCTATATTGCTATTATCCGAAGTCAGCACTATCTAAAGCATTACTCATATTATGAGCAATTTCCAATATCTTATCCTTACCCTGTTTATTATATTTTTGAGCTAAGTTTCGCTGAATATGTGTTAACCGCGAACTCGCTTCTTGGGGAGTTGAAACCTTTTCTGGTTTTATTCCTAATATCTCTATATTTTTACGATTGTTCAGTCTCATATAACGCTGAACATCAATTGGTCTTTTCGCTTCCTCTCTAGCGTCCTCATCAAGTATTGAATCCATCTTCTCTAGAACAGGTACAATACTTTCAATTCCTTTATTACTAGCCAATTTAACGTCACTATGTATTTTTAAAACGCTATACAGAACCAAGCCGCAACCGATTACCAATCCAATGATATTCAGGGAAGTTAAGGGAATCATCTTCCCAAATCCCTTTTGAGCAAGAAAAATGACCACCGTGAGAATGATTGTTCCGTAGCCCCCTAAAGCAGTGGGGTTAAATAATATATTACGCATAACACCAACCCCCTTAGCCACTTTTTAAGGGGATTATAATACTCGATAAAAAACCCAACAACCAAATGAAACCTTTTAATGGTTAATGGAGGAAGGAAGAGGAATTTAAAGAGAAAGTCGCAGCTCAATCACCTATACATACTTTTTTTGTTCACTTACCTTCACTTAGCTTCACTTTCTAGGCTGCACAATTTGACAGTTTTTTCGATATTAATAAAAAGGTTCTCTTTTTTCTCTTTTCCCGGGAAAGCTTGAAAGAAGTGCCGGAATAAGAAATCCTGCCTCGTGATACAGGGTTGTCGAACCAATTTAGCTTCTGACAGGAGTTGACTGAGTACCTGAAATAGGAATGAGCGGGGCGTATAATCCACATCGTAAAATCAGATAACGTATTGTAAGGTCACCGATTAATCCTGAGAAGATAGCCGTATATAGAAAAGCTACAGGTGTTGTTTCCAATCCCATTGCATAACTACTGATTATCGCGGCTACAGGCACGATTATACCCACCAGGACTACAACACCCCAGAATACCTGCGACCATCGACCGAGTAACATATACCTTATCGAAGCCTTTCCGGTAACCGACGTATATCTGGTACTCAGTAAATAGATAGGAATTAGAATAATATAGCCTATCATTAATATACGAATCCACTCCTCAATAGCAATACCAGAGGAAATCTCGCCGCTGGCCACGGTGATACCTAGTACTATTTCAGCGCCCCCCAGGAGACCACTGACGATATATAACACAGGCAGCAGGGCGGTATTCCATAGAGGGATACCGTTAACGTAATTCATAGCAAATCCGCCGTATATAATGGTCAGAAAAGCAAAGATGTCGATAACAACCAGCAGGGCAACACCTGAATCGGCCCATGTTGTCAGGACCAGGTGTATCAAACCGAGGATAAGGAAAAGAGAAACAAAGATCAGCCCACGTGAAATCCAGGAAGTCTGCCAGCCCGAGGAAACAATTATTCTCCAGAATCTCGCCGGTTTTCCCAGAAAGACAAAATGAAATCCGCCCCCCAGTATCGCGCAAACAAGCCATCCTGCCAGCATTGCCTGTATATTATCGAAGAATGAAGCCATGAAGAATATACCGGCACCCAATTCGATAAAGAAAAAGGCCAGCCATAGCAGCACACCTCGCCGCTCTATCCATTCGGACTGCGGCGTATACTTCACCATCCAGTCATATGTTTCCATTAGTCAAACACCTCGGTCAGCCAACATAGTACACAGAAGGCTCCGTTCCATACTCGGGATGTAGTTGCACACCTTTCTCCTCTCGTAATTTTCTAGAAACTTCGCTATTCGGGTCATCAAGGTCGCCAAAGACTCTTGCTTCGGTAGGGCAAGCAATCACGCAGGCCGGTGTTGCTTCACGATCAGTCCCGGGCTTCAAACCCTTTTCAATACCGGCATCTATTCTCTCAGAACAAAAATTACACTTCATTACCGTACCCGTCTCCAGAGGATATAGTCTCCGGCCGATTTCTTCATACTCCGTAAGACCCTGACCCGGAAAGTATTCTTTTTCACCATCGGTATAGAAAGTTCTCTGCTGAAAAGGACAGGCAATCAAACAATACCGGCATCCCACACATTTATCATAGTCAATAATAACAATCCCATCATCTCTCCTGGTGGTAGCACGTGTCGGGCAAGCCTTAACGCAGGCAGCTTCTACGCAGTGATTACAGAGTACAGGGTATATTTGTTTATTCACTGCCGGGTATTTCCCATCTTCACCGATTATTACCCTGTTCCAAAATACGCCAGGCGGTAAAAAATGCTCTTGCTTGCAGGATATCATACAGCTATAGCAACCGATGCATTTTTGCAAGTCTATTATCATTCCCCAATTAGTCATTCTGTCACCTCTATGTCTTGCGTACACTTACTCTGACGCTTGTTTCAATGGTGGTACAGATGGGGTCTAGATGCTCCTGATCAAGCTCCAGTAAAACATCGAAATTGCTTCCTTTGCCCCGGGCAATAGGTTGTCCTTTTGCCCAGTGTCCGCTGTTAGCAGCAATGCCCACTACTTTAGGATGCTGGCCTTCCATGAGCTTCAACCTTCCTTGTGTCTTTCGACCTCTGTCGGTCTCGACTTCAATAATATCACCCTCTGTCAGTCCCTTCTTCTGAGCGGTATCACGGTTCATGGTTATGTTGTAAGTATAAGGATTCATCCGGCTGGCTTCATCTATCCAGGGTTGTTCCATGGTCGAGGAACCGGTGTGAATAATATCGCGGTATGAGAAACAATAGAGGTCATATCGCGGGTCATCGATACGCTGAACCGATGTAGGTTTCCATGAAATAAGGGGAGTATACTGGGATAAATCAAAACCAAGGCCGGTCTCCTCATTAATCGACTTTATTTTTTCTCCGATTTCCACCAGGTATTCCAGATAGATCGGTACCCTGGCATCAACGAAATGCCTCCAGTAAGCTTCTTCCACTTTTTTCGGCCAGTGGATGAAGCCGTTTTCGCTGAACCATTCCCAGCCGTGCTCATCACCGAAAAGCTGTTTTGCTACCCGGTCTACCAGCTGTTCCGCTGAAAAATCGTCATCCGGCTTGAAGGCATTATTACTTCTCAAACTCAGAGTATTATTGATGGTCTGAAGAAACTGCTCCTTTTTCCCCAAGCAGCAAGCGAGTTCGTATAAAACGGTCTGCCACTTTTTTCTTTCTCCTTTAACCTCAACGACGGGTTGGACTATATGGCAGAACCATCCATCCATACCGTAGGCATGATTGAAGTTCTGTCCGGCAAATCCTGAGCCATCGCAATCCTCTAAATAGCAAACAGCGGGTAGCACGATATCTGCAAATCCCTCGGTCAGTTCGTTATTGAAGATGTCATAAACAACAATGAACTCCATTTCTTTCAGGGCATTAGCAGCGTGTTCATGATTGGCGGTACTTAATAACGAGTTACTCCCCCAGGCTATCATCATTTTCAGCTTATCCTTGGTACCCATTTTTTCCCATATCTCATGACGGTCACTCTGGAAATTAATATTGGTACCGATATGACCCACCGAAGTGATACAGTTAGGATTGAGACCGTGATTGTTCTCCGGCATATTTGTAGGCCAGGGACCATGACTTGCCATCACCCCAGCCATGGGGCCGAAATGGTTGGTCTCCAGAAAACCGTCGGTTCCTTTATAAGGAGACCATGATAACTCGCCGGTACTGGGATAACCCAGACTTCTTGCCGGCCAACCGAGAGTACCGCCGGGAACATCGGCAGAGCCGACCAGCTGATTAAGCAGACAAACGGCAAAACAGGCATGGAAACCGTTTTCATGCCCCTGTCCGCCCCGGAAAATAATGGCCGATGCAGGCCTGAAAGGTAGAATATGACCATCGATAGTTATGGTACTGCCGATACTGGCTGCATTAACAAACTCGGTGGCTATACGTCGTATATTTTCCCCCGGGATTCCGCTTAACTCGGCGGCTTTCTCCGGCGTATAGTCCTTGAGGTGTTCCTTCACCAGTTGGAAAACGGGATGACATTTTATACCCCTAACCTCATAATCGCCATCTAAAGCATATTCCTTGATGCCGGGGTCATCGTATACTTTTGCCCTGTTATCAATGGTATCCCATACCAGAGGTTTATTGGTATCGTCGTCACCGATATATAGACCTGGGCGCGCACCACCTCTGACATACTCGGATTGACTGATTTTAAGTCCCCTAGCCGGACCTTTTTCCCTGACGTATTTCATATCCAGTCCCACAAGATAAGGCGCGTTGGTCTTGTTTTTTAGATAATCCACGTCGTATTTCCCGAGTTCGTTAACCAGCACATTACACATTGATAAGGCTATCAGTCCGTCAGTACCCGGAGTTACCGGCACCCATTCCGTTGCTTTACCCCCGGAGAAATTACACATCGGGTCGAAGGATACCACTTTCATACCTCGATGCCGGGCCTCAGCGGCGAGTTTTGCAGAGAACATAGCCGAGTGCCCCGAACCAACTCCCTTGCTGCTGCCGAAATATATGGCATAGTTGCAGTATCTAAAATCAGGCACGATAGACCACGAAGAATGTACCACACCCGCTGCTGAATGCGCGGCCTTGCCGCAATGCAGCCCCCCGCCGCCTGCTCCCATAATATCGGGAATTCTCCCGCAAACTGCCTGAATGAACTGCATCTCTCCGAAGGCGCGGTACTGGTCGCCTCTCGAAGTAGACCACTGGAAGAAGAATTCATTTGGATTCTCTTCCAAAACCTTTTTCATTCTGGGGACTATTTCGTTATAAGCTTCCTCCCAGCTTATCTCCTGCCACTTGGGGTCGGCGTACAGACCTTTCTCGGGATTGGTTCTTTTCAAAGGTACATTCAAGCGGTTGGGATCGTAGAGTACTTGCAGACCGGCAACTCCCTTACCGCATATACCACCACCCGAACCATGCATGCTATCCGGCTCTCCTTCGATTTTTACGGCTACCCCATTAACCACGTGAACACGGATTCCACACATGGCATAGCATCTACCGCACATAGTCTTCACCCATCTGTCTTCGTAAATCTCAGGTCTTGATGCTTTCATGAGAGCTCCTTATCAACCTGCGAGTTTAAGGACTTTACAACTTGGCGATATATCTTATGGTCTACATTATATGGGATATATTTCTCCTTAATCAATGCCCGGGTTGAAATTTCCGTACCATTACTACGCCTGAAATTTCAAGGGAATATAGTTTTACCGGAAGTCTATTTATCTGTTTCCACCCGGGTGTGTGATAAAAATTACTAAAGTATTCTTGACTAACAGACTCCTTTCATATTATCGACAAATACAGATATAATATAGGATAGTAATTATCTCAATTATGCGTATCAAGCCAAAAAAGGAAGTATTAAATGGTTGAAAATGATGGTAAAAATCAGGCGCCGCCTGAAATAGATAAAGAAAAAGTAATCAATACTTTCTGTGCGCTATGCGGCCCGGGAGCAAAATGTGGTATAAAATGCTATGTCAGAGATGGTCATTTAGTCAGAATAGAAGGTATGGAAGAGTCTCCAATTAATAGAGGTAAACTCTGTCCGAAAGCCCATGCTTCGATACAGTGGCTTTACTCTCCACAAAGACTAAAATACCCAATGAAAAGAATCGGAGAAAAGGGAGAGGGGAAATTTGCCCAAATATCCTGGGATGAAGCCCTTGATATCATTGCCTATAAGCTAAAGGAACAAAAAGAGAAATATGGTCCCGAATCACTCGCTATACTCTCTTCGCAATTTCGTTCATATTCCGATTACTACATTCGCTTTTTAGCTGTCCATGGCAGCCCTAATTTCGGACACAGCGGAATTTGCCATATGCAACGGTGTTTCAGTTTCGCCTATACTCTGGGCGTTCCCATGCTAGGTCAGGACTTTGAGAATTCAGACTTGATAGTAATCTGGGGTGCTAATCCGGTTTATTCCAGTATGTCAATGGGAAACATGAAAAGAATTCTAGATGCCAAGGATAGAGGAGCCAGATTAATGGCAATCAAACCGGAAATGCAGCCCGATGCTGCCAAGGCAGATATCTGGGTACCTATCAGGCCTGGCACAGACGGCGCGCTCGCGCTGGCCATGCTCAATATCATCATCAATGAAAACCTGTATGATAAAGAGTTCGTTGACAAATGGTGTTACGGATTCGATAAGCTGGTACCTCATATACAGAAGTTTACCCCGGTCTGGGCGGAACCGATTATAGGACTCCCGGCAGAAAAAATCATCGAGATCGCCCGTATTTTTGCCAAGGCTGAATCGGTTTCAACATTAATTGGCAATGCCTTTGACCAGATGGCTGATTCCAGTAATGCTGTCCGCTCCGTTGCCATACTAATAGCGATAACCGGAAACCTTGATAGACCAGGTGGTAATATTATGCCAGCCGACGGCGATATGCCCATGCCCAAGTCAGTTATGCTCAGAGAGCGGTATAACCAAGAGATGATAGATAAACTTGTTGGGCCCGAAATGCCACGTTGCTTCCAGCCGTTTCTTCATGGTTTGCACTCTGCTTACTATCGCTGTCTTGACAGTATCCTGACTGAAAAACCATATCCTGTTAAGGCGATTATCGCGCCGGGTACACAGCCAACCGTTATTACACGCAATTCACGGCGTGTCATCCAGGCTTTGGAGAAACTGGATTTCTTTGTTCTGATCGATGTTATGGAGAATGCTGCCATGCCATGGGCTGATATCGTTATTCCGGTGACTACAATGTATGAATGCGATCATCCTTTTGAGATTTATACCCAGGGTAGTCAGAAATGGATAATGGCCCGTAATAAAGTAATCGAACCTCTCGGAGGCTATAAGTCCGATTTCCAGTTCTGGCTTGATCTTGCTGTAAAGATGGGGTATGGGGAGGATTTCTGGAACGGTGATATTGACCGGTGTATGAATGACCAGTTACAGGATTTCGGTATTACCATCGATGAGCTAAGGCAGCATCCGACAGGTATTGTGTATGATTCGAAACCGATGGTTTATGAGAAATACGAACAAATATTTTCTACTCCCAGTACACGCCTCTCTAAATCTCCTTTTCTACCCCAGAAGAAAGTAGCCATTTATAATACCACTTATAAGGAGAATGGTTTCAGTCCCCTGCCTGAATTTGTAGCACCACCTGAAAGTATTACCGCTACACCGGAATTGGTGAAGAAATATCCTCTTATCTTTATTGATACCCATACTTCCGATGTTTATCATCACGGCTGGCTGCGTAACGTTCCCTACATGCGCGAAATCCATCCCGATCCGTCGATTCACATCCATCCCGAAACCGCCAAGCAGAGAGACATTAAAGACGGCGACTGGGTAATTGTGGAGTCACCGCACGGTTGGATAAAAGTCAGAGCCGAATACTTCCCGGGTATACGCCCTGACACTATTATGGGACTTCACGGATGGTGGCAAAGCTGTGAGGAGCTCGGTTTACCGGGGTATTCACTGATAGATGGAGGCGCCAATGTAAACATTTTGTATAATACTGAGAAAGCCTTTGATCCTCTGGTTACGGCGATGCCTAAACAGACCCTTGTACAGGTCCGAAAGGCGTCTGAAGATTAATCCATGACCAGAACACCATTAAAGTGAACCAGGTAGTTTAAAAATGTCAAAACAATATGGTTTTTACTTCGATAAAGTCAGGTGTGTAGGGTGTTTTAACTGCGTAACAGCCTGTAAAAGTGTAAATAATCTCCCACCAGGTATGCAGTGGATCAGCCTCACTGAATCCTGGGAAGGGAATTACCCTGATGTCAGTCGAAATTTCATGGTAACTCCTTGTCTCCATTGTGAAAATCCACCATGTATCACTGTCTGTTTGCCCGGGGCAATCTATAAGCGCGCTGAAGACGGTATTGTTGTCGTTGATCAAGGAAAATGTAACGGCTGTCGTGAATGTTTAACAGCCTGCCCGTATGCTGTACCCAAATTCGATTCAGACGGTTTAATGCAAAAGTGCGATTTCTGCTTATCTGCCGAAACAGCACCGGCATGTGCAGTCTCTTGCCCCGCTGAAGCCCTTGAGTACGGTCCTATGGATGAGTTAATCCGGATTGCCCGTCAAAAACATAAGCAGGCTAAATTAATTGGTGGAGAAGCAAATCCAGCCATGTTTGTCGTTATTTAATAGGGAGTATTGAGAGACGGAGTAGAGTCGAACTTATATCTTCCTTTTTTATCTGAGCTCGCGGTATTATTTAGTTTTCAATGGTTCTTCTTTGCCCCTGTGGTTTGAATATCCCTAGCTAGAGATAAGGCGCAACAAGAGGATTTTTTAGCTTTGAATTCAATCTAAATATATATATAAAATATGATCCCTTGTTATGCAGCTAAACTCATGTGGGTAGTATACAGGAATTTATAATCTTCAGTGGTTTGACAATAGTTGAACCATGAGTTTATATTAATTTAACTCTTTCCATGTTCCTGCACTAATTTACTAAACGAATGAGGTAATATGAAAGTAAAAAAGATTGACAAAGCCAGTGAAAAAACTTGTATCAAAGCTACTGGTATGAGTAGCTTTGGCGAAAACTCAAGTGTGGCGGCGGTCGATGTGAAGGACGGTAAAATCATCAGAATCAGGCCATTCCACTTCGATTGGAAATACAAACCCGAGGAATGGCAACCGTGGAAACTGGAGGCACACGGCAAAGTTTTCGAACCACCCATGAAATCCATGGTACCCCCACATGGATTGGCCTACAAGAAACGTATCTTTTCCCCTAACAGGATTCTCTATCCGCTGAAGAGAGTAGATTGGGATCCCAACGGAGAAAGGAATCCCCAGAACCGGGGTACCAGCAAGTACGTCAGGATTTCCTGGGACGAGGCAACGGACCTGATAGCCAGCGAGCTCAAGAGGGTAATCAAAAAATACGGTCCGCATTCGGTATTATGCCAGGCTGATGGACATGGCGAGACCAAGAACGTCCACGCCACCCACGGCTGTAATACCAAACTTCTTGACCATCTGGGAGGTTACGCTAGGCAGGTTAGAAATCCGGATAGCTGGGAGGGGTGGTACTGGGGAGCCAAACATGCCTGGGGCTGCGAGCCTATCGGTATGTACACGTCTTACCTCACCAATATCTTCCCGGATATGGCTGAACATACCGAGATGGTTATCTGCCAGGGATGTGACCAGGAAACCACGCCCTGGGGTTTCTGGACGGGACAGATGCCCAGTCTCTATTCCTACTGGTTTACGGAAATCGGTATCAAGCAG
>DUFB01000053.1 GCA_011192005.1 Dehalococcoidia bacterium | reverse complement strand
TCTTCAGAACGAAGGCGGTCAGCCAGAGGCTGCCGGTCTCGTCGCTTTCACCAAAGGCCGAGAAGGAGCCGTCGTTATGCCGGTAAGTCAGCTGGCGCTGGTAACCTGTAAGCATCAGCATTTCCGCCTTAGCCATTATCTCCGGTTTCAACAGGTCGCTGGCCTCCATGTATCTGGTAATGAAGACATCCGGGGCGAAGACAATCATGTTCTGTTCGCCGCAGCCGAAGGGCATCTGGAGTAAACCCTCCAGTCCTTCAATCGTCTGTGTCAGGTAGCTGGAGGTAACGGTGAGGTAAGCACGGCCCGAGCCATCGATGGCGATTACCGGGATATCGGTGCTGGCCTGCAGCGTCGAGCCAGCGACCAGTGCAAGGTTCTCAATCATCTCGCGCGAGACACCCTCGGGTTCGATGATGATGTTCTTGATAACGGCATCGGCAGCCTGGGTGCTCCGGGCGGTTATTTTCACGCCTTTCTGCCCGAGTTGTTTGGGGCTTATCATGAATTGCGTACCGCCGATATCGTTAGGACCGATTTCTATGGTCTTGATACTCTGGTCCATGAGATTGAACCAGTCGGCCACCTCGATGTCCACCTGCACCGTCTGTGGTTCATCGAGATAGTTGTAGATAGCCACTTTGACCGGGAATTCCTCGCCTCTTATCGCCGAGTAGGGCAGGTCGATAGTCAGGAAGAACGGCTGGAAAGTAACCAGCTGGCTCTCCGCCACGCCCAGTCCGTATTCCTTGGAGATAGCCACGGCACGCAGCATCCAGGTGGTAATGCTGTCCGGTACGTCTACTTTCAGGGTGGCGTTACCGTTGCCGTCGGTGTAAACGTCCTGCCAGAGCCATGTCTCCGGGAAGAACTGACGGACCCGCTGCACCTCGGCAAGTCCGTGTCCGTTACCCGGCTGAGGAGCATTCATACTGGGTGCTTCGACAACCACTACCGGCGGGGGCGCTTTCCCATCCTCGGCAATACCAAATCCTTCTGCCCAGCCGTCACGCTGCGGGAAGGCCATCTCGTTCTCGTACTCTTTACCGTCGGGCAACTTTTTATTGGTCAGCAATATTACCCCGGCATCGCTGAAAACATCACTGGCTCCCGGGTTATTAATGGTCTGATAGATGGTGACTTCGTGGAGTTCAGCCCGGGGTTCCATGTAGAGCTTCTCCAGCTCGTCGAAGACCTGCTGTAGATTGAGCCGGTTCTCGGCGAGGATAAACACGGAACGGTCTACCGCGGCGATACCCACCCTGGCTTGTCCGTCGGTATGAATATTGATGTCGACTTCATCGCCGGGTTGGGTTTCGGAGGTGTCGAATTCCACCGTTACTTCGTGCGGGTATTCGGAATCGACGTTAAAGGGGAGGTAGTCCGCGGCTACCTCGCTGTTGGGCAGTATCTGGTAAACGATAAGATTGGAAACAGGGGCCATCAGGGGCGTGGTCGTGAAGGCTATCTCGTCGTCGGTGGAATAGCTGGTGAAGACCATCTTGCCCCGCGAGACGACCTCGTAATAGAAATTAGCAGCTTCCCTGGTGGAGTACGCCTTGAATTTTATCTCCGCTCCCAGTTCCGGGGTGCCCTGGCTGATCTGTTCGACGTGGATAAAATTGCCCGAAGGAGAGTAGCTTGCTTCCAGGGCTCTCTCGGCAGAGGCTTCGGGAGTACTGACAACAATCGAAAGGGCGACAGCGTCTTCGGGCGGTGTTATCTCCAGCATTACCTTCCCCTTAGTGGTGTTTGCCGTTTGTTCTTCGTTCTTAAAAACCTCAAAATCGTTGTTGAAGTATTTAACGTTCACATCTAATTCTTTGTCGATGAGCTTGTTGTCCGGTGTCTCCGTCACTACCAGGATGCTGAAGGGCAGCTCCGGTTTGAAGGTGGTGCCGGACGGTATTATCTGGATTTTCACCGGTGAATCGGCGACAGTAAGCAGGGCGCTGGTCTTTTCTTCATAACCGGTGGCTTTCTCGTAAACGATAACGTCGAGCATCACGTTGCCCTGTCCGCCTGCCGCGGGGACACCGGCTAGGTATCCGGGACCCGGAATGGTAAACTCGGCTTCGCCGTCTATTGCCACGTTATAGGAGGCGTATTCTTCCCAGACGCCCACGTAGCGGGAAGCCTTTATCTCAAGGTCGCCCACCACCGGCTTGCCGAAGCTGTACTCGGAGGTTATCACGCCGGTGATGTCCTCGTTAACGAGGAACCACTCTTTCGGCAGGTCAATCTTGACCTCGTACTTGGGCAGAACGTACTCTTCCACGCGCACGTCAAGCTCGGTCTTTCCTTTGGACGATTCCGCCGTTATCTTCCAGACGCCGAGGTTAGGTTCGGTGGAGATGGGCAGGTCGAGAGTGGCAATACCGTAATCATCGGTGATTACTTCTTTGCGGAATATCTTGATGCCCTTGGCGTCCTGGACCTCAATGGTCACGTTTTCACTCAGAGGTAGCAGTTCGGCGTTCAGGGTAAAAGCCCGCATGCGGATGGTCTGTCCGGGCTTGTAGATGGGTTTGTCTGTTTCTATAAAGATAAGGAAATTACGCTCGATTTTAACGGTGGCTTCATCTTCGAAGTTATTACCCTTGATACGTATACCGTATTCACCTTCAGGGACGTCGGGTACAGCGAAGGATATCGTGCCCTTGCCGGGCACGTTCTTTTCCACGGTAAGAATCTCGTCTTTGCCCTGAAACAGGGTAAGCTCTACCTTACTTTCTACCGTACGGTCTCCCTGGAACAACGTTACGGAGATTGCCTGCTGGCTGCCCGCCTGAAAGGTGTCCGGGATGACGATGGCATACCCGTCGACGGGTTCCGGCGCCCCGCAGGAGGGGAGAATTGTAAGCAGCATCACTATGGCTAAGATACCTGATATTAATACTTTATATCGCATCGGATACCTCCTCGAAAAAAAACGATTACTCATTTCTTCAATACATAGTATATAACGGAAACCGGTGGAAAAGGTTAGGAAGCATTACCATATCGCCGGGGAATAAATACAGGTTACATTTACATAATATACTTGCCAGCGGGGACTGGTAATGATTATACTAGGGGTGGTTTGAAAGTTTCGGTTTATTGCCGTTCTGACTGATTGTTTCACATTATTCAAATTATTTTTCTTTGGGGAAAGGAGTGTCCCGGCATGGTTGAACCCGGTGAAAGAAGGAAGGGATTTTACACGTGGCTGGCCAATTGCATGGAGCGTCGGTCGGGCTGGATTATCCTGGGTACCATCATCATCACCCTGCTGCTGATAGTTCCGCTAATGCTGATGCGGCCCACGGAGACAGCCAGCGATAATCCCACCGTCAACGACGTGGTGCAATGGAACGAAGAAATCAAGGAAACCTTTCCTTCCGAAGTCTACGTGATGGCTTTTATCGTCGAGGCCAGGGACGGCGATATTCTCACCCGGCAGAACCTTTACGAATTGTATCAAAACGAGGAGGAGCTGCGCGGGAGCAGTCTCGCGCCGTTTCTTTATACACGCTACAGCGAAGTAGCCGACATTAAGATAGAGGGCATCTATACGCTGGCCGATTCGGTGAACACGGCGCTGGTGACGGCCAGCGGGGGATTCATTGATTTATCCAGTGCCACGGACAGTCAGGTGAAACAAGCGGTCGATTACATACTTAACAATCCTCTTACCAGTGGTATGGAAATAGAGCTATCCATCGACGCGACATATGAGGAAGGGGCGGGAGGGGTCAAGCTCTGGCGTTCATCGGCGCTGTTGTTTGTCGTCATGACCGACCGTGAAAAAGTGCAGCAAGAGTATCCTGCCAGTATCGGGGAAGAATACTCGGAGGTACTGGCGCTGGAGCACTACGGGCGAGAAGTACAGCGTATTCTCCGCGGTGAGCAGGAAGGTTATCAGCTCTGGGGTGTCTTTATCGATATGAATCTGGAAATCGCCGATGAAAGCCAGATAAGCGGCGTTATGATGATTATAGCTATCGCCCTCATGCTGGTACTGATTACTTTACTTTTCCGCTCCTGGCTGATTACGTTGATGTCCGGTCTGGGACTGGGGATGCTTATTATCTGGCTGAAGGGCTTTTCCAATCTGATAGGACTTAAGAGTTCCATCATTCTGGACCTTATCGTACCGATAGCCATTCTGGTGCTGGGGATTGACTACGCCATACACGCCCTTTTCCGCTACCGTGAGGAAAAGGAGAAGGGGAATAACCCACCTAGAGCCCTAGGACTATCAACGTTCGGGGTGGGGAGCGCACTGGTAATGGCAATGCTGACGACGATTATCGCCTTTGGTGCCAACGCCTCGTCGGGGATTGAATCGGTGGTAGGCTTCGGTATCGCTGCCTCGGTAGCCATATTAGCTTCGTTTTTTATCCTTGGGCTTTTCGTGCCGGCGGTGGTAATGCGGTACGAGGCGTGGCGAGGCAGGAAATCGGCTACTCCTGCCACTAAAGACGCCGGTTCTTCCCGCGGACTCTGGATAGCAAAGTCGGTTTCACTGACCAGTCGAAACTGGTTTATCACCCTGCCGTTGATTCTCGTCGTCACAGGGGTCGCGGCCTGGGGATGGGTTAATCTGGACACGAAGATGGACGCGAAAGAGGCTTTCGATGCAAATTCGGACCTTATCGTGGGACTGGACAAGCTGGATGAACATGTAGCCCAGAAGGCCGGTGAACCCGCCTACCTGTATATCAAGGGTGATTTTACCCGTCAGGAAGCCCTAGATGCCATGAAAGCGACAATCGATGAGATGGATGATAACCAGCACGTCGCCCGCCGCCTGCGTGACGGAAAACCCGACGCTTACGTCTACCTTTTCGATTTTCTGGAAGCGGTAATCGATACTGATTACGCCCGTGAGCAAATAGAAGCTACTTCGGGGGTAGCCATTACCGATGAAAATAGCGACCTCATCCCGGATACACCGGAGCAGCTTCTGGCGGTTTACGACTATATCAGCCGCGAGGGTATACCGGAGGATGGGGATTCGCTGCTTTATTCTCCCCAGCGAATAAGGGAATCCTTCGTCCATAGCACGAACGGTGAGGTCAATGATGCCACGCTGATTATTATCGGCGTTCCCGGTACCCGGGAGCAGACTGTGGCCGGTGAGTCGGCCGACGAGTTACAGCGTGATATGGATGCGGCGATGGGGGACGTCTCCAGTATCTCGTTTTACGGAGTTACCGGTGAAGCCTACGTGCGTGATGCTCAATTCGATGCCATTACCGACTCTCTTAACCGTTCTTTGATAATAGCAGTTGTTGCCTGTCTGGTATTGCTGGTGATTATCTTCCGCTCCTTCAGGTACGCCATTATCACCCTGATGCCGGTGCTGCTGGTAGCCTGCTGGCTCTACGGTTTTATGTATGCCATCGGTTATAACCTGAATATGATGACGGCGACCATAGCCGCAATATCTATCGGGGTGGGTATCGATTTTTCCATTCACTATACGGCGAGATTCCGCCAGGAATTAGACAAGGGCTTTGATAAGATGACAGGCCTGTTCAATACCAGCCGCAATACAGGCATGGCCCTTTTCGGGACGGCGGTATCCACGGCACTTGGATTCGCCGTTATCATCTTCGCACCGATGCCGATGTTCTCAGCCTTCGGTTTGCTGACCGCGATGATGATTGTACTCTCTTTCCTGATGGCGCTGTTCGCTCTACCGGGACTCCTGGTGCTGTTTGCCCCCGTCGGCTTACCGCGAAAGCGATGACGGGGACTTATTAAGTATGCCGAAGAGAAGAAGGCTCCCGGTTTTCTCGAGAGCCTTCTTCCCCGACTGTTTGCTTACAGGCTTTTACTAGTATCTACGTCTGTAACGGATAATCATTATGGTGGTAATGG